>CAUYZA010000386.1:0-2990 GCA_963577225.1 Dehalococcoidia bacterium
ACAACGGCTAGTCCAACGGTGCCCGACGAACCGACTGCCCAGCCCCCAACATTCGATCTGCGTGATACCTGGCGCGAGTTCGCCCGGCGCACGGGCGGCTCCTTCCGCGAGAGCGAGCGGTGCGGACTGGAGCGCTTCTTGCCGGCCGCCGTCTGGCGACCCACGATCCAGCTCCCCGTGCGCGGCGAGACGTTGCGGATCGAAGCGGTGCGACGTTCCCTGCTCGGCTCCTGGCGCAAGCAACACACTGGCCTGCGCGACTGGATCGCGCCCGGCGGCGAACAGAGCTTCGACTACACCACCACGATCAACCTGTGCTTCCGCCCGGCGGCGCCGTTCCGCATGGCGGTCGGTCCATCCAACGCCGGGGAATCGCTCGATCGCATGCGCCACAACGTTGACTTCGGCCCTGCGAGCGAGCTAAGCGGAAGCGAACCCTTTCTCGTCCACGCCCCCGACCCCGCCCTGGCCGGCCTCGTCCTGCGCGACACGACCCGCGACGAACTGCGACGCCTGACCGAGAGCGGCGCGCCGTTCGAACTGCTCGTCCATCAGGCCCCGCGCGGCTGGCGGCTCGACGGTGGTCGCACGGAGATCCGATTACGAATCGGGGCGTTGCTCGTCGATCATGAGGATCTGGAAGGGTTTACGACGGTCGTTCGTGAGTCCTTCGAGCAGATGCAACGCGCCGGGCTGGTGCGGGAGGCCCGTGGTCACAGCCCCGTCGGCTGACTCCCTACACTGCGTCCACGGTGCATAAACCGCACCGGACCAACAGTTCAGGGGCGGGTCTACGGACCGGCCCCCGTTCGGCGTGAGTCGCGACCCGCAACCAGAGGATACGGATGGTCACGACGGCGACCCAGCCCGACGACTTCGCAGCCAGCCTGTCCGGCTTGCTCGAAGGCGTCGCCGGCAACCTGCGCGACACGCTGCGGGCGGCGCAAACGTCGTCCGGGCCCACGCACGCCGTCCTCGGCGTGCCGGACGGCGCCAAGGCCGCCGTCGTGGCCGGGCTCGCCAGCACCATCAGCGGCCCGCTGCTGCTGATCAGCCCGCGACCGGCCAGCGCCGCCGCCCTCTTCGACGACATTCAGCTCTGGCTGCCCCCGGACTTCGCCCGCCCGGTCCTGCGCCTGCCGCCGCGCGAGACCGTCGCCTACGAACATCGCTCCCACGATCGCGAAGCGGTACACAGCCGCCTGCGCGCCCTCGCCTCCCTGGCCGCCGGTGACGATCCGCTGATCGTGAGCGACGTACAAGCGCTCTCTCAGCGCACCGTCGCGCCCGACAGCGTGCTGCCCGCCCTGCGCGTCGGCAGCTCACTCAACAACGACGAACTGCTGCTCGCGCTCGACGCGGCTGGCTATCGCCGTGAGTCCGTCGTCGACGAGCCCGGCAGCTATGCACGGCGCGGCGGCATCATCGACATTTATCCCGCGACGGCGGAGTCGCCGCTGCGGCTGGAGTTTTTCGGCGACGAGCTCGAGAGCCTACGTCGCTTCGACGCGGTCAGCCAGCGCTCGATCGAACAACTCCAGGCGGCGACGCTCGAACCGGCCACGGAAGCTCGACTCGACGACGCCGCCCGCGATCTGATCGCCTCGCTGCAGGACGAGATCCTCGCGCTCGACGCCGTCGGCTCCGACGATGCGACGGCGGAAGCCTTCGCCCGCGACCTGGGACTGATGGAGCGCGGCGCCTTGCCGCGCAACCTCGCCTTCTGGACGCCGTTCCTGGCGCCCAGCAGCATCGAGTCGCATCTGCCGCCCGACACGTTGGTCGTCTGGGACGAAGCCGAGGACGTCGCCGCCCATGCTGACGCCGTGGACGAGATCGCGACCCACGCGCGCGCTGAACTCGAGCGGCGTGGCGAGATTCCCGGCAACCTGCCGCTGCCCCACCTCGACGCCGCGACCCTGCTGGACGCGCTCGACGTCAGACGCCCCCGCATCGAACTCCATCGCTTCGCCGTCGAGGGTGGCTTCGCCGCCGAGGATGAGACCGGCAAGACACCTCACAACACCAGACGGATCGGCTTCCAGCCCGTCGACAGCTACGGCGGCCGCTTGCGTGAGTTGATGGACGCACTGCACACGATGCTGAACGAGGGCAAGCGCGTCGTCATCGCCTCACAGCAAGCGCCGCGGCTGGCGGAGGTCTTCAGCGAGTACGGGCTGCCGCTGCACGAATCGGTGCAGATCACCAGCGCCCCCGCGCCGGGCGAGCTCGCTATCATACGCGCCGCCGTGCCCTCGGGTTGGCGTCTGCCCGCCGCCTCGGGAAGCGAAGACGGCGACACCGTCCTCATCACTGACACCGAGATCTTCGGCTTCCAGAAGCAGCGCCGCGCCCGCGGCCGCCGTCCCACCCAGCACGCGAGCTTCCTCGACGACTTGCAGCCGGGCGACTACGTCGTCCACATCGAACACGGCATCGCGCGCCTGGTCGGCACCTCCCGCGAGCAGATCGGCGACCGTGAACGTGAGTACCTCGAACTCGCCTACGCCGACGGCGATCGCTTGCTCGTCCCGACCGATCAACTCCATCGCTTGCAGCGTTATGTCGGACCGAGCGAGCGTCCACCATCGCTCACCCGTCTCGGCACGCAGCAGTGGGCGCGAGCCAAGCAACGTGTGCGGGAGTCGGTGCGCGAGCTGGCCGAGGACCTGCTCGATCTCTATGCCTCACGCCAAGTGCTGGACGGGATCGCCCACCCGCCCGACAGCGCCTGGCAGATGGAGATGGAGGCGTCCTTCCCGTACGTCGAAACGCCCGACCAGGCGCAGGCGGTGCGCGACGTCAAGAAGGATATGGAGGGCCACCTGCCCATGGATCGCGTCGTCGTCGGCGACGTCGGCTACGGCAAGACGGAGGTCGCCGTGCGCGCCGCCTTCAAGGCCGTGGCGGGCGGGCGTCAAGTCGCGATGCTGGTGCCCACCACCATCCTCGCCCAACAGCACTACAACACCTTCTCGGAGCGCCTGGCC
>CAUYZA010000387.1:0-2982 GCA_963577225.1 Dehalococcoidia bacterium
AGTTCGCGCAGCGAGGCCTTGATGCCGGCTTCCATGTTGGTCCCGCCGTGCGGCCCGCGCAGCAGCACGGCTTCGAGTGCGCGGCTCACCGACGCGTAGTCGCTACTCAGAGGCTGCTCTACGATCGCATCGATCTGGTCGGGCGAAGCGCGGCGGCCCGTCGTCGGATCCATCTCGCCAGAGAAGCTCACGACGCCGACGCGAATCCTGCCTGACTCGAGACCGCCGAGCAGCGACCGGGCGGCGGTCACCTGCGCCGCCAGCACCGAGTCCCCTGGGTCCGTGTTCTTCGTGTCGGGCATCCCCGGGATCGCCGAGGCCTGCTGGACGCCGAGCTCGCCATTGCCATTCACGTCGATCTGGCTCGGATACGCGGTGGAGCCAGAGACGTCGATCACGACGATCACGTCGAAACGGGTGGCGCGCTTGCCGGCATGCGCCATGCCCGAGAGTTCGGTCATGTCGAATCTTCCGCGCACAACACCGCCGGCTTGCGGCTGGTCCACGATGACACGAACGACGTCACCGACATCGACTGAGGTCGCGTCGCGCACATCTGCAGCCAGCAGCGTCAGCGAAGCCAACGCACAGGCGATGGAACGCCAGTCTCCGAACCGTCTCGTCACTCTCCGCGCCCTCCCGGGATGCATGGCTGATCGGATCTCTGCGACCGCTAGCTTAGGTCGAGCCTATTGCCCGCCCTGCATCACGTCTTCGTCGGGTCGGATCTCGATCTCGACGCGGCGGTTCTGCTGCCGACCGGCTGGAGTGGCGTTGCTCGTAAGCGGCATGTTCTCGCCGAATCCGATCGCCGTGATTCGATGGGGAGACACGCCTTCCGCGATCAGGAAGTTCCGCACCATGTCCGCGCGCTCTTCCGACAGCGTCTGGTTGAAACGCGACTCGCCAACACTGTCGCTGTGACCCTTGATGATCACGCGGCTTCGCGGGTAGTTGTTCAGCGTCGTCGCGAGCGAACGCAGCCGGTCATAGGCGCCCGCCTCGAGTGACGACTGCCCCGAATTGAAGAGCATGGAACTCTGAAAGTTGACCAGTAGCGAGTCGTCGCGCCGTTCGACCGAGGCGCCGGGAATCGCGTCGAGCTCCTTGGCCTGATTGTCCAGGTACTTTCCCACCAGCCCGCCTGCCAGGGCTCCGGTCACGGCCCCGATCAGGGCCCCGCCCGCCCGGTGGTCGTGTCCGCCGATGGCAGCACCAGCGACGGCACCGCCGAGGGCTCCGAGCAGCGCGCCTTTCTTGGCCTTCGTGTCCGTCAGCGACCCGGTTCCGGCACATCCGAGGCTCGTCACAACGGCGAACGCCGCGACCGCCACAGTCAATCTACGCATGATCTTCTTCCCTTCATTCACGATGGGCCCCCCAGTGCGGATCTCATTCGCTACGGCGCTCCGCTCGCCGGCCCCCCGCCGGCCCTGGCCGCAGGCTCACGACTCTGCGGGCCGTGAGGCGCAGCAGGATACGTTGATCCGGGCGTCTGCGCACCTGTGGGCGCGCTCGCTTCGCGCTCGATTCGCTTCAGCAATTCGACCACGAGCCTTCCGACGCTATTCAGGCTCTCAGCAGAAACCGCGCCGAGATCGTCCTCCGCGGTGTGCCAGAGCGGTCCCGGCGTGCGCCGCGCCCCGAACTGAAAGTCGATCAGGGCCACCACCGGCTCGACGCCGGCCTCGAGAAACGGTGTGTGATCATCGATCAGGTGCAGGGCGGCCTCGGTATCGATCCGGCTGGACAGCCCCAGGCGCTGCGCTTCTTCCCTCACGTAAGCGCGCAGCCGAGGCGACGAAGTGACGTCCGGAGTGAGATTGAGGTCGCGATCGCCCACCATGTCGACGAGCACGAATGCGGCGATTCGCTCCAGCTCGTCGCGGTCGTGCATCTGCGCAACCAGCGCGCGGCTGCCGAACAGGCCGTCATTCGCGGTGATGCGCGCTCCGAACGACTCCTCGCCGTCGAAGAACACCAGCCAGACGGTCAGCGGCCGCGGCTCGTCGCCGAGCACGCGGGCCAGTTCCAACAGTAGCGCGACACCGGAAGCTCCATCGTTGGCGCCGACGAAGCGCCCATCCAACTGCTTGGTATCGTAGTGCGTACCGAGCAGCACAAGTGCGGGACTCCTGCCGGGCCTTACGGCGACCAGATTCGTCATGTCGACCGCGCCTCTGCCGGGCACGAGGACGCGCAGGCCGTGTTCTTCAACCGGCCAGCCGGCCTGGCGCAAGCGCTGCTGGATCAACTCCCGCGCGCGGGCTGAGCCCGTGGAGCCCGCAGGACGCGGCCCGATCCGCACCAGGTCCGTCAAGTCCCGGTAGGCGCGCTCGCCGTCGAAGCCCCCCGCCTGGCTGCAGCCGGGTGCCAGCACCAGGAGTGCTGCCGCCAGCGCGCGAAGTCGCCGGCGGGCACAGGCGAGTTTCCACACGGCTGGCCTCATCTCCGTCATGGTCTACCCTGTTCGCGCTCGCCCCGCCGGTCCCGCTGAGCACTTCCCATGCTGATTCGTGTCAGCGGCGCACTCCTTCTGGGTGTGGACAGCCGACCGATTACCGTCGAAGTCGATGCGGGCCGGGGCCTGCCGTCATTCCACATCGTCGGCCAGGGCGACCGCGTCGTAAACGAGAGCCGCGATCGCATTCGCGCGGCGTTTCGCCAGAGCGGCATCGAATTCCCGCCCGGTCGCGTCACCGTCAACCTCGCTCCGAGCGACCTGCCCAAGACCGGATCCGCGCTTGACCTGCCGATCGCGATCGCAATCGCCGCAACGCGCACCGCCGTTTCCCCAGATAATCTGGCAGGCACGCTGTTCGTGGGAGAACTCGGGCTGGACGCCGAGATCCGCGAGGTGCGCGGCGCTCTGCCACTGGTCTCGGCCGCCGTAACCTCGGGACTGCCGCGAGCCGTCGTGCCGCTCGCAAACCTCGACGAGGCCTCGGCCTGCCCAGGAGTCGATCTGTACGGGGCACCGAG
>CAUYZA010000388.1:0-2970 GCA_963577225.1 Dehalococcoidia bacterium
TGCATTGAACCGCCTCCCAGCGGTAGGGCCAGGCGCCTGCATCGGCATTGCTAAGTCGCGCTATACTCACCCTTTCATTTTCATTGAATGTTTGGAGATGAATATGGCACTCGCGAATGGCACGAGTGTTGGTATTTATTGAATGAGGGGCAGTATGAAAACTTATCTGTGTCAAGGGCGGAGCAAAATTAGACCACGGTGGCGGAGGAAAACCAGACCACCCAGCAGGTGGGGCGGCGTGTCTGAAAGCGGCCGTGCGGGCGGGCCGGAGCGGAGTCTGGGCGCGCCCGGAGGGCGGGCTCAGACGGAGCGGAAGCCCGTCCGCACAGCCGGCCGCGTCGCGGGCGGGTGGTCTCAGGACGCGGGGGCGTCGGCAGGACGCCGGGCTTTCTTGCTGTGGGCGAGACGATAGCTTTCGCCGTTCAGCTCCAGGATGTGGACGTGATGGGTCAGCCGGTCGAGCAGGGCGCCGGTCAGCCGGTCAGAGCCGAAGATCTCCGTCCATTCGTTGAACGGCAGATTCGAGGTCACCAGCGTCGACGCCTGCTCGTAGCGCTGCGAGAAGACCTCGAACAACAGCTCGGCGCCGGTCTTCGATAACGGCACGTAGCCGAGCTCGTCGACGATCAACAGATCCTGCTTGGCGAGCTGCTTCTGCACGCGCAGCAAGTGTTTGTCATCTCTGGCCTCGAGCAGTTCGTTGACCAGGGCGGCGGCGGTGGTGAAGCGCACCCGAGCGCCCTGCTGACAGGCCGCCAGCCCCAACGCGAGCGCCAGATGGGTCTTGCCCGTGCCAGAGTTGCCCAAGGCCAACACGTTCTCTCGGCGGGTGAGATACTCCGATCGGGCCAGTTCCAGCACCAGGCTCTTGTTCACCGACGGGATCGCGCGGAACTCAAAGGTCTCGAGACTCTTCAAGACCGGGAACTTGGCGGCCTTGATGCGCCGCTCGGTGGCGCGTTGCTCGCGATCGAGCAGCTCCAGCTCGCAGAGGCGTAACAGATAGCGCGGGCAGTCCAGCCCTTCTTGTGCGCACTGCCGCGCCACTTTGTCGTACTCGCGCAAAAAGGTCGGCAGTCGCAGCGCCTTGAGCTGTGCGGCGAGCAGCACGGTCGGTTGCGCCATCACTCGGCGCCCGCTCCCAGCAGCGCCAGGTAATCCGTCGCCGCCGTCATCGCCACGCGGGCGGCCGGCAGATGTGGATACTGCGCCAGATCGAGCCGGGGCGGCCGGTGGTCGAGGCGGCACAGCACGAGATGCTTGACGGCGTCGAAGCCGATCGCGCCCAAGGCGAGGGCGTCGCCGACGGCGCCGCTGACGTGGTCGAGTCGAAAGTCCTCGAGGAGCCGCAACACCTGCACGTACTCGCGCGTGCCCGCCTTGCCCAGCCGCGCCTCCAACCGCCGCCGCAGCCCGAGAAACGCCGCCGGCAGCGCCCACCCGGCGAGGGGCGCCGCTTGATCGAACGCGCCGGTCTTGCGCTCCAACAAGGCCAAGTAGTGCAACGGATCGAAGATCAACGCTTCACGCTCATAGCTGCGCCGATGGCGGGCGATCTCGTCGCTGCCGCACACGATCACGACGTCGTCCACGTAGGCTTGCACCACCACCTCGCGGTGGCCGTACGCGGTCGGCACCGAGTAGTCGTTGAGGCGGTAGCGCACGAGCGACAACGACGTGACCCGCGTCGTGCGCCGGTCGCAGGCGTCATACGGGACGGGCGGCAACGGCAGCAACGCGTCGCGGTCGCGCGCGAAGCGCTCCCCGATCGTCTCGGTGTGCCGCCGCAACCGGTGCCCGCGCCGCGCGCGGCACTGGCGCGCGACGTCGGCGTTCAACGCCTCCCAACTGGGGAACCGGGGGACCGGCACGAAGAAGTTGCGGCGGGCGTAGCCGACCAGCCCTTCCACCTTGTCTTTATCGTTGCCCTTGCCCGGCCGCCCGAAGCGGGCGTCGAACAAGTAGTGCGACTGGAGCTCGCTGAAGACCCGCGTCCGCTGGCGCGTGCCGTCCCCGAGAATCCGCGCCACCGCGAGCTTGGTGTTGTCGTAGACGATGGCACGCGGCACGCCGCCGAAGTAGCTGAACGCGGCGTTGTGCCCGTCGCAGAACGCCTCCGTCGTCTCGGCTGGAAACGCCTTCACGAACCCGTCATCGCTGTGCGGGAGATCGACGACCAGGTAGTGCGCCTTGCACTCGACGCCCGCGATCACCACCAGCGCTTCGCCGAAGTCGGCCTGGGCGTCGCCCGGCGGATGCACCAACGGCACGAACATCTCCTGCCCGCCCAGCGTCTTCGCGCGCACGTAGTCTTTGACGATCGTGTAGCCGCCCGTGAAGGCGTGCTCCGCCCGCAATCGTTCCCAGATGCGCTTGGCCGTGTGGCGTTGTTTCTTCGGGCGCTGCTGATCGTCGCCGAGGATCTGATCAATCACCCCGGTAAAGCCGTCCAGCTTCGGACACCGGACCGGGTGCGCGCGCCGGTACCCAGGCGGCACGCTGTAGCGCAGCATCTTGCGCACCGTCTCGCGGGCCAGCCCGAAGCGCCGGGCCGCCGCGCGCTCGCTCAGCCCCTCCACATAGACACTACGCCGCACTTCCGCATAGAACTCCACTCGATACATCCCTCCTGTGTTCCACAAAACACCGTCAGGATGCTCGGCGGACCACGAGAGCGGTCTGGTTTTCCGCCGCCCTCCGGCGGCGCTACACCGCCGCGCTGTGGTCTAGTTTTGCTCCGCCGTTCTCACGAGCGCCTGTTACGACCGATGATGGACCTGTTTCGCCAGTGTTTCAGTCGTCTAACCGTCGAGTTCGGCGACAGGCGACACGCGTTCATCGGTCGGCTGGTTGCCATTGCGGTTTACCACCCAACGGATCCGTGGCACGACGGCTGGTTGGTGGACTTCGTCAGGGACTCTGACGTGGACAGCCGCGTCGAATTCGCCTCGATTCTGTCGTATGAACTGC
>CAUYZA010000389.1:0-2948 GCA_963577225.1 Dehalococcoidia bacterium
CGGACTTAAGGCCCGCATTGCGGGTTGCGACTGTTCGGGTTGTTGCAGGGTCCGCCGCCCCCGTCGTCGTCATCACCTGACTCGACAAGCATGAAGTCTCTGTCCAAGTTTTCACCGACGGTGATGGTGCCGCCTGGAAGGTCGCCAGAGTCGTCGAACCCCTTCGCCGACGCTCGCACGATGTAATCCTCGCCGGGAATGAGATCGGGAATGGTGTAATCGCCGTTCGCCTCAGTCTCGACACTGACCGAGGCGGGCTGGTCCGCTGCGATGTGCAAGCTGACCGTCGCGCCTTCGACCCCGTCGCTGCCGTCGCCCACGTTTCCGCTGATTGATCCCGTGTTGGTCGGGTAGAGCGTCGTGGCGGCCAACTCGTCGTCGAGTTGGATATCACGGGGGCCAGCGTAGAACGAGACCATCAGCGCCGTGGCGACGGATGTGTGGCCCAGTCCGAGGAAGTGTCCGAATTCGTGCAGCGCGATGGTCTTGAGGTCGAAGTTGATGAATGGCGAGGACTCATCTGCGTCTGATGTAACCCAGGCGAGCCGGTCGTTGATCACCATGTCCGCCTCAGGACCGGTGAACGCCGATGTAGCGAAGTATGTGACCGCGATGGTGGACCCGCCGATGCGGTCCCAGCCCACTTGATTCGTGCCGCTAAAGGACGAAGGTCCCGGCGTTTCGCGCGCCAGGGACGGCGCAAAGTCCGTGAAGATGACTTCCTCCGCGAAGTCGAAAGCAGACGCGCCAATGTCACTCCAGTCGGACAGTGCGCCCTCAAGCGCTGTCACATCCGCGCCTTCGGCGCCCCCCCCCCCGGCCAAAGCTGTTGTAGTGGACGATCACGCCATCCGTGTCGTTGTTCGGATTCCCGCAGTTGGAGTCGGCCATCTTGAATCCGGTCAGGCTGAAGGCCTGGCGGCTGATGGGCTGCGCGCCGCGAGTTCGCGAGCGACGACGGCCTGGCCGTTCTCGTCCGCCGCAACGGCGACGGTGACGTGAATGTAGAGCGGCTGCCCCTCAACCTGCGAGACGCCGAAACCCGAGGCGACTTGCGGGGCCCCGGGGTCCGATTGGCCGACGGTCGCGCCGCCGGAAAAGAACAATCAAAATACCAAGGCGGCCGCGACGACGGCCATCAAGCTGCTTGCCCACTTCATGGTGTTCCTGCCTCATCCGCAGCCACAGCGTCCGCCTGCGCCGACCGAGGCTACCTCTGCACCCCCGACTGCGATGAGTCTAGCAAGACTGGATCAGGCTTGTATCTCCGCGGATCGAGCTGCCTGGGAAAGCGATGCTGATAGTCACAGCGTCGGCCGGCTCCTACCCTCGCGTGTGGCCCATCCGGCCGGGCAGGCCGATGTCGTCGACGCCGGCGCGCATGGCCATGCCGTTGAGGTCGGCGGCGTGGACGAAGAAGTGGCCGATGGCGCGGCCCACGAAGTACTCGTTCTTGGCGCCGTGCCAGCGGTGGTCTTCGGGCAAGCTCGCGGGGCGTTCGAGGTCGGCGTCGGTCAGCGTGGCGAAGAGTTGGGCAGTGCGCTGCAGGACTCGGTCCAGGGCGGCGCGCGCGTCGTCGAAACTGGCCTCGAAGCGACCCTGCTTCTGGAGCTGGTAGACCTCCCCCAGCCAGGGATCGGCGTCGCCGCCGCCAACCGAGCTGAGGATCCATCCGGCGTGGGTCTCCGTCGCGTGCGCCAGGACGTAGGCGGCGCTGTCGAACCCGGTCGCGTCGCGCAGTGAGTCAGGAACGCTGTCGGCGGCGCGCACTAGCTCGCCCTCAGCGTCCTGCAGCAGCCGCACCAGTACGGGAGCGGTCACGTAGGTCCCCCCAATCGAGGCGACGCCGGGTTCGGGCGCCGCCCTCTAGTTGACGCGCTTGGTCTGGCCCTCCCAGTACTCCTCGCGCAGCTCGAATTTCTTCAGCTTGCCAGTCGCGGTGCGCGGAAGTGCCTGCACAAACTCCACGCGGGACGGCACCTTGAAGTGAGCCATCAGTTCGCGGCAGTGCGCGATTACGCTCTCGCTGGTCGGCGACGTCCCTTCGCGCGGGACGATCACGGCAATTGGCGTCTCGCCCCACTTCTCGGACGGCACGCCGATCACGGCCGCCTCCAGCACGTCGGGGTGCTTGTAGAGCACGTCTTCGACCTCGATCGAGGAGATGTTCTCGCCCCCGGAGATGATCACGTCCTTGGCGCGGTCGACGATGTTGATGTAGCCGTGCTTGTTCACCGTGGCCATGTCACCGGTATAGAACCAGCCGTCGCGGATGACTTTGTCGGTCTCCTCCTGCTGCTGCCAGTAGCCCTTGAGCACGACGTTGGAGCGGGCCGCGATCTCGCCGACGGACTCGTCGTCCCATTCGACCTCTTCGCCGCCGGTGCCGAAGACCCGCACGTCGGTGCCGATCACGTCGTGCCCGGCGCGCGCCTTCATGCTGTAGTACGCGTCGCCTTCCAGCCCGAGGTGGGTCTTCATCTCGCTGACGGTGAGGATGGGCGAGGTCTCGGTCAGGCCGTAGATCTGCATGAACGTCCAGCCCAGCTCCTCTTCCAGGCGCTTGACGAAGGCCTGCGGCGGCGGCGCTCCCGCGATCAGGAAGCGAGGCACCGTGGTGATGGTGTGCTTGTCCTTGTCGGGGTACTCCAGGATCGTGGCGAGCACGGCCGGGGCCATGCAAGCGAAGGTGATGCCCTCGTTCTCGATCATGGTGTAGATGTCACCGCCGTCGACGGCGCGCAAGACGACGTGCGTGCCGCCCACTGCCGTGATCGCGAAGGGGGCGCCCCAACCGTTGGCGTGGAACATCGGCAGCGTCCACATGACGCGGTCATCCTGGTTCAGGCTGAGGTGGATGATGAAGTTGTAGGCGTTGATGTAGACGTTGCGGTGGGTGATCATCACGCCCTTGGGGCGCGCGGTCGTGCCCGAGGTGTAGTTGATCA
>CAUYZA010000390.1:0-2944 GCA_963577225.1 Dehalococcoidia bacterium
GGGGACCGCCTTGCGGGCAACTTGTTCCCCCAGGTCTGGCCGAGCGTGATCGATCACGAGATCGAGCGCCGCATGCAGGGCCCCGAGCCCCCGAGCGAGAAGCAGGTCGGCGCCTTCATGCAGCACTTGGCCGACTCCGGCTTTGGTCCGGACGGAAAGAAGCGGACTCTCTCCGAGGCAGCCGACAGCTAGCCTTGGCCCGGCTCCCGGGTACGCGATCGCCGCCACAACCCCCGCGCCCCAATCCCTGCCATCAGGGCAACCAGCCCGAGCCATCCGAGGGGGCCGGCTGCGGGGATCTGGCTGGGGTTGGCGGAATCGAGCGGGTCGGTGCCGAGGAGGATTTCGTCGTAGTCGGAGACGCCGTCGCCGTCGCTGTCGGGGTCGAGGGGATCGGTGCCCAGGAAATTCTCGGCGTCGTCCGATAGGCCATCGCCGTCGTCGTCCGGGTCGGAGTTGTCGCCGATGCCATCGCCGTCGGTGTCGGTGTGCTCGGTGGCGTCGTAGGGGAAGTGGTCGCTGTTGTCGCCCACGCCGTCGCCGTCGGCATCGGCCCACTCGCTGATGTCCGTGGGGAAGGCGTCGCCGTTATCGCCCACGCCGTCGCCATCGCTGTCGCTCCATTCGGAGGAGTCGTTGGGAAACGCATCCAATCCGTTGTCCACGCCGTCGCCGTCGCTATCGGCATCGCAGAGATCGCCGATCCCGTCGTCGTCTCGATCCTGCTGGGTGGGGTTGGAGACCAGGGGACAGTTGTCGGCGGTGTCCTGGATGCCATCGCCGTCGCTGTCCGCCGTGGTACTGACGTTGTTGAAGACGTAGAGCGCAGGAAGACCGCTGGTCGGATCGTCGAAGCTGCTGGTGTCCACGCGCGGCCCGAGATTGCCGGGCTTACTGGTGAAGAGGGAGAGCGATGGCGAGCTGCCCAACCAGTGATCGAAGCTGCCCGTATCGACCTCGGGAGCGGTAGCGGCGGTGCCCGGCGACGCTGCGAGCAGCACGAGGGCCGCCGCGCCGAGGGCGCCTGACGCGATGACCGAGAGTCGAGGCCACCCCATGGCCGCCGCCTACTGCTCCTCGATCGTGATTTCGTCCACGAGAACGGTCGCATCCACCGGCGTAGCAAGTGGCGTGCTCATGCCGAGGGTGAGGGTGGTCGAGCCGCCGGCCGGCACGCTCACCAATGCGGAATAGAGCACCCAGCCCGCGCTGTCGGGAGCGCCGCTGGCGGTCAGGGTCTCGCTCGCCACCGAATCTCCGAAGACCACGAAGGCCGGCGTCACGTTGCCGGTGAGCTTGGCGTAGAGCGAGACTTCGACGTTGCCCGGGTTCGCGATGAAGCGGAAGGTCTGGCTGGCGCCGCCCACGAGTGCGAGGGCGTTCTGTCCCGAATCGCGCCCATCGCTCGAGTGCGCGACGTTGCGGGCGACGAAGGTATTGAGGATGTAGGTGTTCTGGCCCAGCGAGTTGCCGCTGGTATCGGCCGCCTCCACCCCGAAGACGTATTCGCGGTTCACCATCGGGATCGGGGCGTTGGGCAGGCCCGAGAAGCGGCCGCCCACGTCGGCGCTATAGCTTGCGATCTCGACGTCGTCGAGCTTGACGACGACTTGCGCGTACGGGTCGGTGTTGCCGCTGACCGGGCCGCCGCCCAACCCGAACCCATCGAGGGACGGCAGGCCGTCCGAGGGAATCACGCCCACCGGCTGGTACGAGAAGTTCTGGTTCGCGGTGGTGGTTTCGCCGCCCGGGTTGATGATCGCGATCGCGACATCTCCCGTGCCCAGCGGCACGGTGGCCTGGAGCAGCAGGTCGGAGACCACGATCACGTCGCTGGCATCGACTCCGCCGAAGGACACCGAAGCGCCGGGTAGGAAGCCGCGGCCGCTGATGTTGACGACCGACCCGCCGGCCTCGGAGCCGGTCGGGCGATCGATCGAGACAAAGGTGAGCGGATCGCTCGTGTCGGCGCCGATCGTCCCAGCATGAATCGACTTGCCGCGGACGCGGATGCGCAACGTGGAGGCGGTGCCGAAGCTCGTCGGCAGCTCGGCCTGGTAGGAACCGTCGAGGTTGTCGACGATGAGCAGGTGGGTTCCGGTGTCGTCCTCGATCGAAATCCGCGACGCGTGGCCTGGGCCGAGCAGGTTGCCGCGTTCGTCCATCGGCCGGAGGTGGACGATGTCGCGGCCGGCCTGGGAGGAGGTCCGAATCACGCGCGACAGATGCCCGTCGATCTTGCGGGTCTGGACGTAGAGCGATCGCGTCTCCTTGCGCTCGAAGTGCTCTCCGGTGAGGCTGTGTCCGACCATCGTGAAGTGAAGCTTGTAGTGGCCGGGGAACTTCGCCGTGAGCAGCGTGTCGGTGAAGACGCCCTGGGTCGCCAGGCCGCCCACGGTGGGCACGGAAGCGAGTAGATCGAAGCTCTGGCGCTGGGTTGGCACCACCGTCAGCCCCGACTCGTAGATCGCCAAGAGCTTCTGGGCGTAGGGCGTCGCGGTGAGATCCGGGTCGTAGCTGGCCAGCTCCGACGCGGTGAGCGAGAGCTGGCTCGCACTGATGCGGTTGGCCACCGAGGCCAGCGGGAACTCCACATCGACCGTGGCCTCGTCGATCCAGCGCAAGATCCGATCGTTCTGCAAGGCCGTCATGCTCACGTGCAGCGGCTGGCCGGCTTCGAGGTGGCTAGGGGATGTGAAGCGGTATTTCAGGGCGCTGTCATCCACCAGCACGTGCACCCGGACTTCGCTGGAGTTGCGGTAGCGGTCGGTCAGGCGCAGGGTCCAGGTGCCGTAGTCCTCGGGATGTTCGTCCGGGTCGTTCAGGTAGCGGGTGGTGATCTGGTAGAAGGAGCCCGCGCGCGTGATCAGGCCGAGGGGTTCGAGTGCGCCGTTGGGGGCGAGCAACTCCATGTCGGGCGGGCCGACGCCGGACTGGGACCACG
>CAUYZA010000391.1:0-2939 GCA_963577225.1 Dehalococcoidia bacterium
TCGCCGCGTCTCTGGGTCGCTGGAACGCAGTGTGGGCCGTCCGGGAGGGGCTGGGCCATCAATCGATCGCGCCGTCCGGCGTTTGGGCTGCGCCCTGCACTGCGCGGGGAGGGCAGGACGCGCCCGCGCGATCTCTTCTACGGCTGGCGCATCGTTGGGATCGGGGTGGTGATCCAGATCCTGATCGGTGGGCTGATGATGCAGGCCTTCGGCGCGTATGCGGCAGTGCTGCGCGACGAGTTTGGCTGGTCGAAGACGCTGTTTTCGTTCGCCTTTTCGGTGACGCGCGTGGAGAGCGGAATTCTAGGACCGTTGCAGGGCTGGCTGATCGACACGTTGGGGCCGCGCAAGATGATGCGCGTCGGGCTGGTGATGCTGGGCGTGGGCTTCCTGCTGTTCAGTCAGATCGACACACAGTGGCACTTCTTCGCGAGCTATCTGCTGATGGCGATCGGCGCGAGCGTGGGCGGCTTCATGACGCTGACGGTGACGATCGTGAACTGGTTCGAAAGACGCCGGGCGACGGCGATGGCGGTGATGGGGATGGGCATGGCGATCGGCGGCCTGTTGGTGCCAATCGTGGTGCTGAGTATGGAGGAGTTCGGCTGGCGTGGCACGGCGTTCGGGTCGGGGCTGTTGGTGCTGTTCGTGGGGCTGCCGCTGTCGCAAGTGATTCGCACACGGCCCGAGGACATGGGGATCGGAGTGGACGGCAAACCGCTGGAGGCGCCGCAGCCCGCGGCGGGGGGAGTGGCTGTGGTGGGCGCCCCGGCTCGGGACGGCGACTACACCGTGCGGGAGGCGCTGCGCACCGGAGCGTTTTGGTATCTCTCATTGGGGCACGCTTCCGCGCTGCTCGTCGTCTCGGCGGTGATGGTGCACCTGGTGCTGCACATCAACGAGCAGTTGGGCTACTCGCTGGGCACGGCCGCGATCGTGATCGCGGTGATGACGGCGGCGCAGATCGTGGGAATGCTATTCGGCGGCGTGCTGGGCGACCGCTTCAACAAGCGCTACATCGTGTTCGTGGCGATGATTGCCCATAGCGCGGCGCTGCTGATTCTGGCTTGGGCGACGGCGCTGTGGATGGTGTTCCTGTTCGCGGTGCTGCACGGCACAGCTTGGGGGGCGCGAGGGCCGCTGACGCAGGCGCTGCGGGCGGACTACTTCGGGCGCAAATCATTCGGCAAGATCATGGGCTTCTCGTCCATGATCATGATGGTGGGGATGACGACGGGGCCGATCGTGGCGGGCGTGCTGGCGGACTCGACGGGGACGTACAAGCTGGGCTTCACGATCCTGGCGATCATGGCCGGGATGGGCTCGGTGTTTTTCTTGCTGGCGAAGCCGCCGCGGCGGACCGGGGAGCCGGTGTCGGTGGAGCAGGAGGAACCGGTGGCGGGCGTGCTGCCGGCGTCGGCGCCGGGAAGCTGAGGCGCAAGGGCACTGAAGTCGATTGCTGGAGGCTTCCGGCGTCGCTTAGGTTAACGGGCAGGGCTTTAGGCGCGGCAGGAGAACGATGCGATGAAATACCGTCAGATCGCGAATTCGGACGTGTCCGTCTCGGAGGTGGGCTTCGGGGTGTGGACGATGGCGACGTCGTGGTGGGGGGAGCACACGGACGCGGACGCGATCTCGACGATGCGCGAGGCGCGCGATCTGGGGATCAACTTCTTCGACACGGCGGCGACGTACGGCGAAGGGCGAGGCGAGACACTGCTGCGCGACGCCTTCCCGAAGGGGGAGCGCGCCGACGTGGTGATTGCGACGAAGTTTGGTTACGACTTCGCCAACCGTCCCAAGGAGAAGCTGGCGGGCCACCAAGAGGCGCCCCAACAGTGGGAGGTACCGTTCATTGAGCAGTCGCTTCACGAGGCGCTGGATCGGCTGGGGACGGATTACATCGACCTCTGGCAGTTCCACAATCCGCGCATGGACGCGTTGGAGCGCGACGAGCTGTGGACCTTCCTCGACCGCGTGAAGCGGGAGGGCAAGGTGCGCTCAATCGGTGTAGCGCTGGGCCCGGCGATCGGCTGGCTCGAAGAGGGCGTCTACGCGATGGAGGAGCGCGGGGTCGACCTGGTGCAGATCATCTACAACGCGCTGGAGTTGGATCCGGGGCGGGGCCTGATCGCGGCGGCGGAGAAGAGCGGGTCGTCGTTGCTGGTGCGGGTGCCGCACTCGTCGGGCATGCTCGAGGGCAAGTACACGCTGGAGACGGTGTTCGACAAGAGCGACCATCGCAGCCACCGGCCGCGGGCCTGGTTGGAGAACGGGCTGAAGAAGATCGAGCAGCTCGACTTCCTCAGTCACGGCACAGGCCGGACGCTGGGCCGTGCCGCGCTGCGATACGTGCTGCACGAGCCAGAGGTGGTCAGCGCCCTGCCGAACATCTACGACCTTGACCAGCTCAACGAATTCGTCGGCGCCTCCGACAGCCCGGACATCAGCGACGAAGAGGCGCGGCTCGTCGAGCGTCTCTTCGACTCCAACTACGGCGGGATTCCCCCGGACGAGGAAGTGGACGCCCGCAAGATGGTCGCGACCGGGTGACCGACGACCGCGCCCGGCGCGACTCCCCGCCCGAGCAACGCCAGGGCACGGGCACGCCGCGCGGCGTGCAGTTCGTGAAGTTCACCTTCTACCGCGTGCGCGACGAGCTGCGAGCGCGACCGGCCGAGGAGCGGCTGGATGTCGCCAAGCGCTTTGGCGCCCTGCTGGAGCGCTCCGCGGAGCGCATGCTCACGCGCCTCTACTCCACCGTGGGCACGCGCGCCGATGCCGAGTTCCTCGTCTGGCAGGTCGCCGACGACCTCGATGTGATCACGGACTGGCATGCGGAACTGCTGGCGTCGCCGTTGGCGGTGGCGGTGGAGCGCCCGCACTCCTACCTGTCAATGACAATGCGCTCGATCTTCTCCAACCCGCTGCACCGCGGC
>CAUYZA010000392.1:0-2934 GCA_963577225.1 Dehalococcoidia bacterium
ACCTTCCGCCACCGGCCTTCTCCGACGGGCCCCGTGTTGGCGGCCATTGCCGCAGAATGAGGGCGCCGCGGCGCCGGACTAGCGGGCGCGAGTGCCGCCGTCGACGGGGAAGATGCCGCCCGTGATGTAGGAGGCGTCTGCGCTGGCGAGGAACGCCACCATCGCGGCGATCTCATCGGGTTGGCCGTAGCGTCCCATGGGCGTCGACGCGGCGAGGTTCGTGTGTACGGCCTTCCGGGTCATCCGGGTTCACGCCTCGCTCCATGGCGCGCATCATGCGCGTCTCAATGGGACCGGGACAGACGGCGTTGACGCGGATGCCGTCGCCAACCAAGGCGATGGCCGCAGACTTCGTCAAACCCACGACGGCACTCTTGCTGGCCCCGTATGCCGCCGCTTTGGAAGTGGCTTGGAGCCCCGCGACCGAGGCTGTGTTGACGATCGCGCCCCCGCCCGCTTCCCGCATCACTCGCGCCACAGCCTGCAACCCGAGAAAGACCCCGTTGACGTTGACCGCGAAGACCCGATCGAATTCGTCTTCTGGGTACTCCAGCAGCGGTCCGACCCAGCCCTCGATCCCCGCGTTGTTGAAGAACACATCGATCTGTCCGAATTGGTCGAGTGCCGCCTGGACATAGCCGTCGACCTCGCTGGCTACGGTGACATCGGCTGGATGGGGCGCGATTTGGCCGCCAGCCCGGTGTACCGCTGCCACCGTCTCGTCCAGTTCAGAGTCCAACAAATCAACGGCCAGGATGCGGGCGCCCTCTGATGCGAAGCGGAGGGCCGTCGCCCGGGCGATGCCCCCCGCGGCTCCCGTAATCACGACGACCCTACCCTCGAATCGGTCTGGCATCGGCAATCCTCGCTCCTCGTGCAGGTGGCGGCGGGGTATACCAGCGGGCGCCAGGGTCAGCGCCAGAGGACCTGATCGTGGGATTCATCCATCGGTGGCGTCTCGCCCAACTAGCGCCCCTTGAAGTCCGGCGTGCGTTTCTCCATGAACGCCTTGGGTCCCTCGATGGCGTCCTCGCTGCCGAAGACCCGCCGTGCCAGCAGCGACTCCAGCCCGAAGGCGTGCTCCCAGGACATCCCCATGGCGCCGCGCACGGCGATCTCCTTCGCGGTCCGCACTGCGACTGGTCCGTTGGCGCAGATCGTGTCGGCGTAGGCCTGCGCGACCAGCATCACCTCGTCCTGCGGCACGACCCGATTCACGAGCCCGAACTGCATCGCGCGCGCCGCGCCGATGCGTTGCCCGGTGAGCAGGATCTCCATCGCCACGGCCCAGGGGATCTGGCGCGGCAGCCGAATGTGGGACCCCGCCGAGGGGATGAGGCCCCAGCGCACTTCCTGCAGGCCGAACTCCGCCGTCTCCGCAGCGACGCGGATGTCCGTCCCGAGCATCATCTCCAGCCCCCCGGCGATGCAGTAGCCGTTGACGGCCGCCAGGATCGGCTTGCTGATCCGGTGGAATTGGCGGTCCTCGGAGATGGCGATCGGATCGTTGCGCGCCGACGCGGTCGTGTTGGGGATGGTGCTGCCCAGGTCGGCCCCGGCACAGAAGGCGCGGTCGCCCGCCCCGGTGATGATCGCGACCCAGAGATCGGGGTCGTGGTCGAAGTCGGCCATTGACTCGCGCAGCAGTGCCCCCATTTCGGGGTTGATCGCGTTCATCACCTGCGGGCGGTTGAGGGTCAGGACGGCGCGGCGCCGGCCGTAGTCCTTTTCATATATCAGCGGTGTCTCGGCCATGCGCTTTTCCTTCAGTGGTCGTGGGTCCTCGCTGTCATCCTCATGAGCAGCGGAAGCTAATGTCGAATCGTCAGCCATCCTACGCCGCTCCACGCAGACGGCAGAACGCGCGGGGATGCCTCAGGCGTCTGTCAACCGCGAAAACTGCCGGACGGGCGCCTGGTCCGACACCAGGGCCTGCTCCAAGCGGCCGCCGCCGTCTATTCTGTGCGGGCGTTCGCAGCGAAGGCGCGCACGCCACAGAGTAAAGAGGACCGATGACGAAGCAAGGGGTCGTGCCCGATGCCTTCAGCCAGCCGTTTTGGGACGCCGCCAACGACGAGCGCCTGGTGATCCAGCACTGCGGCGCCTGCGAGCGCTTGCAGCATCCGCCCGCCGAGAGCTGCCGCACGTGCGGCTCGGGTGAGGAGCTCGAATGGAAGCCGGTCAGTGGCCGCGGCAGGATCTACAACTATGGCGTGGTGCACGACTGTCCGGTGCGCTTGCTGCAGGAGGATCAGCCGTTCAACGTCGCCGTGATCATGCTGGACGACGACCCGGGGATCCAGATGTTCTCGCACCTCCCGGGCACGCCCGTGGACGCGGTGCCGGTGGGCGCCGCGGTGGAGGTGACCTTCGAGCCCAGCGCGAACGGCCAGCTCGTGCCTGAGTGGCGGGTCATCGACTGACCTCGGTGTGATCCGTGAGAGCGGCAGGGAGAGGGAACCATGACGACAGCAACCGCCCCAGAGTCGATGTATCGCAACGACGAAGGGCTCGGCATCTGGGAGCACCGTGGCAAGGTCGCGGCGGTGGGAGTCGGCCACGCGCCGACGACGAGACGCTGGGACGGTCGCCCGGAGACGAGCGTGGGTGCGATCAGCATTCAAGCGCTGCGCCGCGCGATCGAGGACGCCGGGGTGGCGCCGGATCAGATCGACGGGTTGGTGGTCGTCCCGGTGACGACGACGGGCGCTTTCTGGGAGGCAGGCAAGCCGCTGCCGACGGATGTGATTGAGAGTTTCGAGCAGACGGACGATCCGCTCGACGGCGTGGCGAAGCTCAGTACTGAGTGGCTGCTGGCCAACATGCCCGAGCTGAGCAACGTGCAGTTCACGATGTACGGGCCGGGCTGCATGTCGAACGCCCTCAACGTGGCAGCCCAAGCCGTGGGCGACGGTTTGACGCACACCTGCCTGG
>CAUYZA010000393.1:0-2924 GCA_963577225.1 Dehalococcoidia bacterium
TTGGTGCGGGTGCGACCCCGCTTGGGTCAGGTCCTCGCCTCTGCCGGGAGGTGCACGCCGGCCCGGCGATTCCCGGACAGCGGCTATCATGGTGCCCGGCTCGATTCCCAGAGGTCAGCGAAGCAGAGGGCACGCATGGGCAAGCTGGACGGCAAGGTCGCGATCGTGACGGGCGCCAGCCGCGGCATCGGCGCCGAGATCTCGCGGCTCTTCGCGACGGAGGGGGCCAGCGTGGTCGCGACAGCGCGCACGCTGGAGGAGGGCGCTCACCCTCTACCGGGTTCCCTCAACGCCACCATCGCCGACATCCGCGAGCAAGGTGGAGAGGCCACGGCGGTGGCCGGTGACGTCTCGCAGTACGAGTCCTGTGAGCAGATCGTCGACACGGCGATCCGCACCTACGGCCCCGTCGACGTGCTCGTGAACAACGCCGCCTTGACGTACCTGATCCCCGTGGCGGAGTTCCCGGTCAGCCGCTGGCTTCGATCCACCGCCGTCAATTTTCACGGTCCCTTCTACCTGAGTCAGCTCTGCCTCCAGAAGTGCATGCTGGAGCGGCGAAGCGGCGAAGCGGCGCGATCGTGAACGTCTCGAGCGGGGCGGCGATCGGTCCCGGGCGAGGCCCGTACCCGGACGCATCGCAGCGCGGATTCTCGCTCTACGGGGCCGAGAAGGCGGCCCTGGAGCGTTTCACGCAAGGCTTGGCGCAGGAGGTCTACGCGCACGGTGTGAGCGTCACCTGCTACAGCCCCTCACAGATCGTCCCGACGCCCGGCGTGGTCTTCCACAAGCTGATGGAGGGTCGCGACCCCACCGAGGCCGAGAGCGAGGAGACAATGGCCCAGGCGGCGCTGCTACTGGCCAGCGAGCCTCTCGACAAGGTGACGGGACGGGTTACCTACAGCCAGCAGATCCTGCTGGAGTTCGGATGGATCGACGAAGGGCGGGGCACCGGCGTCGACACGTCTGGCTCGGGGTACTCCCAGATCTAGCGGGGCGGCCGGTCCGCGTTCCCCCACACGATCTCGTCATCGTGCTGGGCGTGCACGATCCCGCAGCTAGCTCTTCCCGCGCACGCCGCCGTACCGGGTTCGAATGCGACTGTTCGGAGGGCGGGCTACACAGCGGATGGCCGAACGCGGCGAACGAGGTGCGGAGCCCGCGCACACTCGGTCGTCGTGGACGTCGCGCGCGGTTCCGGCAGCCCCGTTTCCGCCCCAGGGAGGACCCGGAGCGGCGCCGGCTCGGAACTATTCCGCGTCCCGCAGTCGAGATCCACATCGACGTTGTTGTCGGTCGCGACTTGCTGGAGTCCGCGGCACGCCTGGCCGATGGGGGCGGCATCGGCCTCCGGTGGTGCGTTGTCAAAGATCGCGGTGAACCCCGCCTCTGTCTCCGCCTCCGCGATTTGTTCGACGAGGTCCGCGGTTGCTGCCGATGAAGTCGTCCAGGGCACCAAGGAGAACGTCGTGGGCGCTCTGCGCCTCGCTGGGCGGGGTGAGGTCCCGGATACCGTCGCGGAAATCACGAAAGACGTCGAGGCCTTGGTTGAAGCCGACCGCGATGACATCGAAGTTCCCGGCCGCGAGATCGCTTTCGATGGCGGCGGGGGACGGGGCGACGTCGTCGCCCGACTGGCTCGCCGTCGCTGCGGCTTCCTCGGAAAGCACCTCCAGGCGATTGAAGTACTCGGTGAGGCTGAGGCGGTCGGCGCCGTCGCTCCCGCCGCAGGCGGCGAGGATCAGCGTCAGTCCGATCAGCCCCATGGCGAATAGTCGGTGCATGTCGGGACTTCCATCGCGCGTCGATCGGTGCGCTGTTTGCGTCGCTGGCTGTTCGCTCATCGTCCGTGTCGCCTAGCCGAGAGTCCCGGAAATCACCGCAGTCGGGGGGGCAGTGTCTCCGGGCTCGATCTGCACCTCGCCGGGGGGCACGGTACTGCCAAGCGGGGCCAACGGCGTCAAGCCGCCCAGCGTCGGGGCTGACGCGCTGATGGTCTCGAGCGTTTCGGAGATCACGCCAGCCGGGGGTGCGGTGTCCCCGGGTTCGATCTGCACCTGCCCCGGCGAGATCCGCCACCATCCTCCGGGGCGAGCGGCGTCAAGCCGCCGACGGTCGGCGCAGCCTCGGTGCCAGCACCCAGCGTCAGTCCCACAACAATTGTCACGCCGGGTGCTCACGGAGTCCAACAGCCTTCAACGTGCGCACGCGGTGTTGCGCCCCTCCACGATGGGTTCATCGTGGGGACGCTGGGTCGTGTCAGGCTCGGACCGCGGGGACCAATTCGCGAATGTGCTCCACGGTCGTGCCGCAGCACCCGCCGACGATCTGCACGCCGTCGTCGACCCACCGGCGACTGTGCGCCGCAAGGTCGCGCGGTGCGATGACATTCTGATTCGCGGCTTCCGGATAGGTCATGACTGGCCCCGACCAACGCTCTGCCAGGACTTTCAAGCCCGCGTCGATCGCCGGGACCGTGCTGTGCATGATGCCGACCACCTGTGGGCCGAACTGCAGCATTGCGTCAATCACGTCCTCGAGGGGTTCCGGTGTGTGCGTCGGGTGGTCTTCGGCCAGGTGCTCGGCCGGCTCCTCATCGAGCTTGTTCCATCCTCGGGCTCCCGCAGGTTCACGGCGATACTGCGCTTGCCGCGCGGTCACGCGGCCGTCGGAGGTGAGTGAGCAACTGATGCCGATCCACACCGGCAAGCCCGTGCTCGCCGCAGCGGCCGCCAGCCGTGAGGCGCGTTCGACATCGAGTATCATCTCGAGGAGGAGCACGTCGGCGCCGCCGTCGGCGAGGGCGGTCGCGAGCTCGAGATAGTCCGCAGCCTCGCGATCGGCGCCGGGGACGTAGCGCGGATCCGCACTGAAGGTACCGGGCTGCCAGGCAAGCATGTTCGACATCGAACCCGCCACCGCAA
>CAUYZA010000394.1:0-2920 GCA_963577225.1 Dehalococcoidia bacterium
ATGGAGTTGGTGGAGACGTCGATCGGGCATCGAGTGGATGGGGTGCGGGGGACGGGGTGTTGTACCGGGTGGGGCGGGGATAGTGGGGCTGAGGGGGATTTAGAGGGATGAGGCGGGGGGGGGGGGATGATGTCGTTCTTGGGTGCCTCGGGTCGAGGTTGACGGTCGGGAGGGGGGTGTCTACAGTGTGCGGCTCTCCTGCTCAGATAATTTAATAGGTACGATTATCTGCAGGGGGCGGTTAGCAGTGTCAGGATTCAAGCCTCGGCTCGGCGATCGCGAAAGCGTCCGCAAACCCACTTCGGGACTCGTCCGGGAAGACCTACCGGAGCGGGTCCGGAACGCCGTGGCGACCCGACTGTGCAACACGCTGGATCCGGAGCAACGCCACGCGATCGCTCTCGCACTGCCCGGCGAGTTCGACCTAAGCCCGGACCTGGTCGGCAGCCCTGGGAGTTTCGGCGTCCCGCTTCTCTCGCGCGATTACCATCTGCATGGTGCTCGACAGCTTGAGTCGTTCATCCTTAACTGGCCCTATCCCGACATTCTTGAGCTCTTCGAAGTGATCTACGGCGAATTCCGGCCGAAGACCGCCGAGGAGTTCCGCTCGTTCCTCAATAACCGGCTGGCTCGGCACCACTCCGCGTACGTGATGAACGACGGCGGAGACATCTACGAGCCCGGCACAGTCCAAGCGGAAGCCGCGAAGGAGGATGCACGGGCGCTCGTGACTCATCACGATTTCAATGGCCCTGACCGACAGTTCGCTGCGGCGCTAGAGGCATTCCGCCGCCGCCCTCCGAACCACGAAGAGGCCGTCGGCGGCGCTGCGAACGCGCTGGAAGGAGCGGTTCGCGTGGTGCTATCGGGCGTCGACGTGAAGATCGGTCCTGGCTTGAGCCGCATCCAGGCCGAGAAGGGCCTCGATGGGGCACATGTTGCCGCGATGGGTGCCTTCTGGGGCTTCGCATCCGATGATGCACGCCACGGGCTTGTCGGCGATCCGACAATCAATAACTCGATCGCAGAGTGGGCGATCCACCACGCCGCCTCGTCGATCGCCTTCATCGCACGTCTGTACGGCTACGAGGTAGCTGAGGGGCCGCCCGCCCGCTAGCCCCAATGGATCCCGGTTCGTCAAGAGGAGCGGTTCGATGGAAACCGATCTCGGTGAACTCATCACCCTGATCCGCGAGCTGATCGATGCCCTGGCGGCCAACGGGTCTCAGCCGCCAGCCCCGGTGATCATCAAAGAGTCCGAACAGTGGGGTCCAGTGATCGCGGGTATGGCGGCGACGGCGGTCCTGGTTCTCATCGCGACATATGTGGTCCAGAACCGCGTCGGGAAGAGCCTCATCGATCACTCCGACCTCGCGGAGCGAAAGCGACATGTTGAGGCCGAGGAAGCCTCACTCGCGCTCCGTGCGCGAACCACGGTCCTACAGCCACTACGGACCACGATGCGTCACGATGGCCACGGTCTTGGGTTCCCGTGGGACTTCGACTCCTTCGGAGTGGCCGAGTTCCTCGATCATCCCGATCACGCGTACGTCGACTCGCGAACCCGGCAGGCAGTCCGGGCCTGGCTCGATTCTGAGTCAGCTGCGGCCTCGCGCTGGAGATCCGTAGACGTGGGGATCGACCAAGTGACACCACGGATAATTAGAGATGGTTACGGCGCCGAAGAAATCTCAGACCTTTGGTCGACGATTTGGTATCTGCTCCTCGGCGAGGCAGTCGGGGCCCAGTTGCGAGTCGACGCACCTCTTGGCGGCAGTGACCCAATGAGTGTCGCGGTGCGCGGAGCCGAGGACTTCATGATCGCGGGTGGTCTATACCCCAGTCGTAGGCCGCCCGTGAGCAAAAGACTCGAGACGGCGCTCGCTGCTGGCCCGTCGATGTTGACGGACAGAAAGCTGACTACGCTGCGGTCCGATGTCCGGCAGTTACTCGTCTCGATTCAAGCCGCCAAGGATCTCCACAATGCAGCGCTCGCTGAGATTGATTCCGTCCTCGCCCAACCCGAAGAACGATACGCACAACTACTGACTCCCTAACCCGCACAGATGCTCTTCACCGCGCCATTGTCCACGCGTGACATTGCCTGAACGTCATCGCGCGAAGGACAGGGGCCCGCCAGCCTCAGATATCAGTGGGCCAAACCGGCGTGCGGGACCGCTTCACGCCGTCAGTCCTCAATCTTCCTGGAGATGGGCTGGCTCCCTATTGGGCCGGAGGCCCAGCCTTCGAACATGGCGGAGAACATGCCGGCCGGGGAACCGGCGACGACGATGTGGATATGGTCGGGGCTTTGGAATTTGGGGATGAGGTCGTCGAGTTTGTCGGGCGGGGGGCCATCGGGGCCGAAGCGCTTGGGGGGGATGCCGGTGCCGTCTTCGTCGGCGAGGACGTCGCGCAGGGGCAGGCTGGACTGCTGATAGATGTGCTGGCGCAGGTCGGCCTTGGTCCAGCCTTCGTTGGTGAGGGTGCGCAGGTGCTCGGGGCAGACGACGAGGACGTGGTCGCCGAGGGGGCGGCTGCGGGGGTGGGAAAGGCTGTTCATGCGGGCGGCGAGGCTGCCGGCGACGCCGCGGGCGGTGCGCGATTCCTGGTCGACGATCTGGGCGGGGCCGCCGGTGGCGGCGAAGAGGGTGACGACGCTGTCGTCCTTGTCGAAGCCGCGCTCGACGTGCAGCGGGAGCCAGTCGGAGCGTTCTTCCCATTCGGGGAAGCACATGGTGAATTTCATCGGGTTGCCGAGGGTGGAGCGCTCAGTGCCGCCGGGGACTTGGCCGCCGACGTTGCGCAGGGTGAGCCGGAGGGCGCGGCCGATGGTGGCGTTGGCGCGGTTGCCCTGGCCGAGTGCGCCGAGCTTCATGTTCATGCCGAGTTTTTGTCGGATAGGGCCATTGATGATCAT
>CAUYZA010000395.1:0-2909 GCA_963577225.1 Dehalococcoidia bacterium
AGCCGCGGTCGGCGGCGCTGTGCGCGGGTGACGGTGACGATGACAGTGCAACGCGAACCCCTTGCGACCTGCGACGCCTCACTCGATCTCGAGGAAGCGACGGCCTGGTGCGAGCGCTACGCTAAGAGTCAATACGAGAACTTCAGCGTCGTCACGCGCTTCCTGCCCAAGCCGCTGCACGGACCGATGTACGTCGTCTACTCCTTCTGCCGCTACACGGACGATTTGGGCGACGAGGCGGAGGGGGACCGGCTGGCCCTGCTCGACGCCTGGGATGCAGAACTGCATCGCGCGTTCGAGGGCGGCGCCGAGTTTCCGATCGGCGTGGCGCTGAGCCAGGTCGTGCGCGACTACCCGCTGACGCTCGATCCCTTCGAGCGCCTGATCGAGGCGAACCGCCGCGACCAAACTCAATCGCGCTATGAGACGTTTCAAGACGTGCTCGACTACTGCGACTATTCGGCCAACCCCGTGGGCGAGATGGTCCTGGGCCTGTTTGGCTACGACGATGAGTTCCGCATCGCCCTGTCCAACTCGACCTGCACGGCCTTGCAACTGACGAACCACTGGCAGGACGTCGCGCGCGATTACGCAATGGGCCGGATGTATCTGCCGCTGGAGGACCTGCGTCACTTCAGCGTCGATGAAGGTCAGATCCCGGCGCGGGACGCCAACGCAGCCTTTCGGCAGATGATGCGCTTCGAGGCCGACCGGGCGGAGGCGTTCTTCCGCCAGGGCGAGCCGCTGATCGAGCACGTCGAACGCGACCTACGGTTGGACCTGCGCCTGTTCACGGCGGGCGGGCGGGCGATCCTGCGAGCGATCGAGCGCCAGGACTACGACGTTCTCTCGCGGCGCCCGACGACTTCCAGCCGCCAGAAGCTGTGGATGCTGACCCAGGCGCTCGTGCGGCGCTACGCGTTGGGGATGTAATCGATGCCGAAGCCGAGCAACGAAGCGATCCGCGAGGGCTACGAACGCGCTCAAGCCTTCACCAAGCGACGCTCATCGTCGTTCTACTACCCCTTCGCGGTTTTGCCGCGGGAGAAGCGGAACGCCGTCTACGCGGCCTACAGCTTCGCCGGGACAGCCGATGACGCCGTCGACGAGGCCGGTACGGACGACGAACGTCGCCAGCGGCTGGTCGAGGCGGGCCGTGTGCTGGACCGGGCGTATGCGGGCGACGCGGACGACTGGATCGCCGCTGCCCTGGGCGACGCCGTGCAGCGCTACGCGATCCCGCGTGAGCACTTCGATGAACTCGTCTCCGGCATGGAGCAGGATCTGACCCAGACGCGCTACGCGACGTGGGACGAGCTCAATGGCTACTGCTACAGGGCGGCTTCCGTGATCGGCCTGATCACGATCGCGATCTTCGGCTATGACCAGTCGCAGTGGGACCGCGTACAGGAGTCGGCGATCGACATGGGCAAGGCTCTGCAGATCACCAACATTATGCGCGACGTACAGGAAGACGCGGAGCGTGACCGGATCTACTTGGCGCAGGAGGACCTGGCGTCCTTCGGCGTGAGCGAGGACGACCTCAAGGCAAGCCGTTTGAGCGACGAGTTCCGCGCGCTGATGCGCGAATACGGCCAGCGCGCGCGAGTGCTCTATGCGAGCGGAGAGCGACTGATCCCCTTACTGAACGGGGCGCGCAGCCGCGCCTGCTGCAACGGCCTGAACGGCGGCTACCGGACCATCCTCGATGCGATCGAGGATCGCGACTACGACGTTTTCAGCTCGCGCGTACGTCCCTCCAAACCGGCGGCACTACTGACGCTGGGGCGACTCTGGCTGGCGGGCGCCGGGTCCGGGCTCAGCCCGGGCGACGTGATGCGACGGTGACCAGCGACTCGCCTCCGATCGTCATCGTCGGGGCGGGGTTGGCCGGGCTCAGCGCCGCGATTGACCTGGCTGAGGCGGGACAACGAACGCTGCTGATCGAGCGTCGACCGTTCGCCGGGGGCAAGACATACTCGTTCCGCGACCGCCGCTCCGGCATGGAGTTCGACAACGGGCAGCACATCTACCTGCGTTGTTGCACGGCCTATGTCGCGCTGATCCGCAAACTCGGGCTGCAGCGGCAGATGCGCGAGCAGGATCATCTACGCGTCCCCGTGCTGGACCCTGCGAGCGGCGTCACGTCGGCGATCGAGGCGACGCCGGGCCTGCCACCGCCGCTGCATATTGCTCCGTCGCTGTTGCAATACCGCCATCTGGGCTTGCGTCAAAAGCTGCGCTTGGGGCGACCGATCTGGGCCATGCTGCGCATGGGCGACGACGGGCGTCGCGAACTGGAGGATGTCTCGTTCGCGGACTGGCTGGGCGATCAGGGGCAGAGCGTCGAGTCAATCCGCTCGTTCTGGGACCTGATCGTGCTGCCCACCTGCAACGACCGCTCAGAGGCGGTCAGCGCGCGTCAGGCGATCCTCGTCTTCCAACTCGGGCTGTTGCGCGACTCGCGCGGCGCCGAGATCGGGGTCGCAAAGGTGGGCTTGAGCACCGTCGCCGAACGTGCACTGGACTGCTTCCGGGCAGCCAGCGGCGAGGTGCGGTTCGGCTCGGCGCTGGACGCGATCGATCACGACGGCGAATGGGTGACCGGCGTCGTGCTGGCGAACGGGGATCGCATCGCGGCGCGCGGGGCGGTCCTAGCGCTGCCACCGCAACGCGCGAAGGCGGTGCTGCCGGACGAATGGCAACGACGATTCAGCGCGCTGGACGAATTCGAGGTCGCGCCGATCGTCAACGTCCACCTCGAACTGGATGGCGCCGTACTGCGCGAGCCGTTTGTCGCGGTGCTGGACGATGCGCTGCAATACGTCTTCAACCGCAGCCTGATCGCCGGGCTGCCGGGACCGAATCAGTGGCTGGTCTGCTCGTTAAGCGGGGCGCACACGGCGTCG
>CAUYZA010000396.1:0-2902 GCA_963577225.1 Dehalococcoidia bacterium
TGAAGTCGGCGGGATTCGTCGATACCGTGCGCGCCACGCGGCCTGTGCGGCGATAGACGAGGGCTGGAGCCCGTCGGCTGAGCGAGAGGAAAGATCCATGCCCGTTTACGAGTATTTCTGCGACGACTGCGACGGCATCTTCGAGGCGGTCAAGCCGATGAAGGAAGCCGACGAGCCGGCGCCCTGTCCCGTCTGCGACCTCGACGGCCAGCGCATGATGCCCACGCAGTTCACGGCGTTCATCATGCGCAAGGGCTACCCGCGTCGCATCCCGGACAAGGGAACCTACTGGCATCTGGGCACCGAGGTGTCGTATTTGCCTCGAAGCGCGAAGGCCTACGAGCACCCTCAGGTCAAGAAAGAGCGGCGCACGGACCCAGCGTCCAAGGCCGAGATCGCCGACCTGACCGAGCGCAAGATCCAGGAACGCCGCGCCAAGCGAAAAACGTCGAAGATGCAGCGCACGCTGGCTCGGGATGCCAGAGCGCGCAACCTCCACCGTGCGGAGTCGTCTCCGCCCCGCAGCAAGAAGTAGCCGCTTTTCTCCGAACACCAGAACGGCCGGGCACGTGACCGGCCGCTCTGGTTCTGGCCGCCCGCCCACCCCTAGAAGTCGCGAATCGTGACGAACTCCGCGATCGCCGAGAGCGCATCGCGCGACTCGTTCGAGTCCAGTACGGCGATTGCGTCGAGTGCGTCGTCCCGCCACTGATCCGCCACCACCATGGCGCGCCCCGCGATGTCACCGTTGCAAATTCGATCCAACGCCTCGGCCAGGCAGTGCTCGCGCTCCGACTGATCTTCCGTCGCGAACAGGCGGCTGACCGCGTTGTTCTTGGGCTCGTCCTCCATCAGCAGGATCGAGGGCAGCGTCAGGGTCCCGCCGAGCAGATCGCTGCCGACCGGCTTTCCCAGCGCCTCCGCCGTCCCGCAGAAGTCCAGCACATCGTCCACGATCTGGAAAGACATGCCCAGGTTCCGACCGTAGGAGCGCAACGCATCCGTCGATTCACGATCGCAAGATGCCATCATCGCCCCGCCCGCCCCCGCCGTCGCGAACAACGAAGCTGTCTTGCCGAAGATGCGGCGGTAATAGTCTCGCATCGATCCGGAGTCGGTGTCGTAGGCGCTGATGTCCTGATCCAACTCACCTTTGGCCATCGTCATGAGCGTCTCTGCGAAGAGCCGGATCACGTCAATGTTGCCGGTGCGCGCCACCAGGTCGGCGGCGTGCGCGAACATGTAGTCGCCCAGCATTACCGACGCGGCGTTGTCGAACAGCGAGTTGGCCGTGGGGCGGCCGCGGCGCGTGGCGGCGGCGTCGATCACGTCGTCGTGCACCAGCGTCGCCGTGTGCAGCAACTCGATCGACGCCGCCAGCGCCACCTGATTGTCGGTCTCGTATTCGCCGAAGCCACCCGAGAGCAGCGCGATGGCGGGGCGCAGGCGTTTGCCTGCGCGTTGCAGCACCTGTTCGAGCATCGATTGCAGAGGCGCGAAGTCGGAGCGCGTCACCAGTCGGAGCGCGTCCTCCACCAGTTCCAGGTCTTCCGCGATCGGCTCGTAGAGGCTGCGTACGCTCGTCACGACTGCATCTTCTCCCGCTCGGGCAGCCGGAACAAGCGAGCGGCGTTTTCCGAGCATTGGCGGGCGAACGCCTCCGGCTCCACCCCGCGCAGCTCCGCGATGTAGCGCGCGGTCTCCGCCACAAAGGCCGGTTCGTTGCGCGTGCCCCGCTGCGTCTGAGGCGAGAGGTAGGGACAGTCCGTCTCCACCACAATCGACTCCCCCCGCAGCCGCACCGCCGCCTCGCGCAGGTCGTGGTTCTTGGGATACGTGACCGGTCCCGCAAATGAGATCAGAAGGTCAGTATCGACATAACGTTGCGCCAGAGCCATGTCTCCCGAGAAGCAATGCACCACCCCAAGCGGCATCTCCGCGGAGGCAGCGTTGGACTCCCCCGCCGGTCGTCCTGCCCCACCCCCCGACGCCCAAGCCTCCAAAATCGACGCCGTCTCCTCATGTGCGCCGCGCGAGTGGATGATCACGGGCAGCTCCAGTTGGTCGGCCAGCGCCAGTTGCGCGGCGAACGCTTCCCGCTGGACGTCACGTGGGGAGAGGTCGCGAAAGAAGTCCAGCCCGATCTCCCCGAGCGCCACGACTTTCTCGTCCTGCGCTAAGACGACCATCCGTGTCAGCGTCGCCAGGTCCCAATCCTTCGCGTCGTGCGGGTGCACACCGATCGACGCCCAGACGCCGTCGTAATGCTTGGCCACTTCGATCGCCGCGACGCTGGTGTCCAAGTCGGTTCCCACCGTGATCAGGCGTCGCACGCCGCTGTCCCTCGCGCGTTGCAGCACGTCGTCGCGATCACCGTCGAACGCCGGGTCATGGAGATGCGCATGGGTGTCGAACAGTGCAGGCTCGGGGCCCGAGCTGGAGACAGCCATCGTCAGCTGCCGAGCCGCGCTTCCTCTTCCTCGACGATGGACGGCTCCAGCTTCTTGAACAGCGGCTTCGGCTTCTGCAGCGCCGTGCCGGGCTGCAGCGCCTGGACTTGCCAGCCCTGCTCCTCGATCGTGCGCTCCTCGCCTAGGTAGCCGTTCAGTGCGGCGCAGCTAAACGGCAGGTACGGAGCCAGCGCCGTGCGCAGCACCGCGATCACGTTGAGCGCGGTGTAGAGCGATCGCCCCGCCGCCTGCCGGTCCTCTTTGATCGACTGCCAGGGCGCCGTTCGGTCCAGGTAGCGGTTCGCCTCCTGTGCCAGCGCCATCGCTTGCTGCAGGCCCTGGCGCAGGTGCACCGCCTCGATAGACGCGGCGACCGCGTCCAGCGCCGAGTGAGCCGCGTCCAGCAGTTGGCGGTCCTCGGCCTCCAGCGGGCCCGGCTCCGGCACCTCGCC
>CAUYZA010000397.1:0-2897 GCA_963577225.1 Dehalococcoidia bacterium
TTTGCCATGCAGTTATTTTTGTAGGGCACGATGCGGCCTGATTCATCTGTGGGCTGATCATCCAGGCCCTTGTACCAGCGATCGGCCAGCAGGTACTCCGTCACAAAGGAGATGTCGGGGCAAAACTGCTGCATTGCATCAGCCAGAATGTGCTGCACCTGTCTGACCGCTGCGGTGGAGTCGGCACCCTCGGGGATCAGCACCAATAGCTCGTCATGGATGAATCCGCAGACTCGAAAGCCGGCCCGTAGCAGGCCGAACATGGCCAGCTTATTGCCGTCGGCAGCCAGGCCTTGGAACAGTGTATTGGTCGCCTGACTAAAGCCCACATGACCACGTATCCGGCCACTACTCGGTTGCCGGGACCAACAACACATCATCGTACCAGGAAGCCTCCCCTTCGGCCTGATTCTTTGCCGTCAACAGCAACACCACGTACCGCGCCTTCTGCGGCACGCGGAACACGGTTACCAGCGGCTGCCAGCCGGGCTTGGCCTCGGGGAGATGGACGGCCACCTCTTCGTCCTGCCCGACCCACGCGTGCTTCCCATCTTGCCAGCGAACTTGGATCCATGTGTCGTCCGGGTGGTCGAGTCGAGTCGTCCGGGCGAAGGCGCAAAGGGCATAGGCCTTGCCGGGCTCCACGGGGACCTTGTGGTTGAAGCAACAGTCGTGTGGGATGCTCTCCAGGCGCACACAGAAGTGGCCGGAATGTGCTTGGCCCTTCTGCCAGACGAACTTAGCCGTGGCCGGGGCGCCCTTGAAGTGCCACGTGCTCCATTCGGGTGGCGCACCATTGAGGCTCCAGTCGGCGGCTATGTTCTTTGGCTCGCCGCGGTCGGACGTCTGCTCAAAGCCGGGGTTCTTGATCATGTTCCGGTCGCCGGCGCCTGGGCTGTTGAGCGCCTGGAGGCCCGCACCGAAGATGGCCAGTGGCGTGCCTTCGAGCGCCGTCTTGAGGTGGGCCCGCGCCGACGCCGCATCAGGTCGCGCAGCCCCGAGGCGGCCAACGAGGTGAGTGCAGGCCTGGCGCTGGACCTGCGCCACGTGCGTCTCCCAGCCCACTCTCCCGGCGTTTTCGTTCAGCATCCAGTCCAGTGTGCCGCCCAGGAGATCGTCAGCCTGGATCTTCTTGTTGTACTCCTTGCGCCGTGCCATCTGGTCCTGCAGGCGGACGATGATGAGTCGCGCCTGGTCAAGGGCATCGTCCGCGCCCTCCGACGCGCTCACCAGGCCAGCCAGGGCATCTCGTTCGCGAGCGTACAGCTCGCACACCCGCCATGCCCGGGCGAAGAAATCGGCGCGCCGGCGCGTCAGTTCGGTGTCAGCTTCCTTGCGGGCCTGGACCAACAGGCCGCCGAGCCGGCGGGCGTCGCTGGGCGTGTAGAGCGTGAGCTGGTGCGATATGTTGTTGAGGCCCGCAAACCAACGGCCCTGGCGGGGGCGGTCCCAGATCTCCTGCAGGAGCGAGAAGTACCGGTCCATGGTGTCCGCCGCGGGACCGAACATGTCCCGGCAGAACTCCCCCTGAAGCTCGTGCGGGTCTTGGTCAGGATCCCACAGCAGCCGCGCGCCGATCCACGTCAGCGGCCCCATCGTCCCCCAGGTCGGCACGTCCTCCGCGTACAGCGCCTTCATCCCGACCGTGCGGGCGAAGCGCAGGTCCTCCGCGATCAGTCGCGGGAAGTACCGCGGCAGCACCCAGCCCAGCGCCCCGTAGTAGTCGTACTTGCCCAGGTACCGGCACCGCCGCCCCCATCGCGTCAGCATATCCCGGTCGGCCTTCCGATAGGCTGGATCGTGGTGCTGGGCGGTGTCCTGGGTATTGAACACCATGACGTTTGGCTCGAGGTCGAACTGGGGAGGCAGTTCGACGTGGATGTAAGCGATGCACCCGAGCATCCTGTCCGGGTGGGTCTTCGCCACTTCGCGCGCGACCTGGTTTACGAACGTGTAGTAGCGATCCGACATGACCGGCCGCCCGCGGAACGTCTCACCCCGATCCAGCGCCCGGCACTGCTGGCACTCGCACCAGCCCGCGCCGTCGGTGATCCCGAGCGAGAACGCCAGACCGGCCTTATCCCTGTTGAAGAACCGCCGCGCCGCCTCCACGTAGACCCGCACGACCCCCGGGTTGCTGGTGCAGGGCTGCCAGTTGTTCGCCGAGTCATGCGCCGGGCGGTACCGCTTGCCGCCCCGCAACGGGAAGTACTCGGGGTGCTCGTCGTAGTGCTTGCTGGGGACGATGATGTTGCGGAGGTTGTGAGAATGCTCCTGCGGCATACCGCGGCGATCAGTCGTCATACGATTGCGGGTGGCCCAGATGTCGTTGCCGGTAACCGGATCCTCCTTGCCCACGTAGGAGCACTGGCGCCCGTTCCAGATGTATCCGTAAGTCCGCGGATCGAAGGCCGGAACGTCGCGCCGATTGAGCTGCGAGATAATCAGCGTCGCCCGGGTGGGGACGTGCTGGAAGAGCTCGGTCGGGATGTACCAGCGACAGCCGACGATGCGGTGCAGGAAGTCGTACACGGCGTAGCGATGGGCCAGACCCTCGTTGCCGGCCAGGATCAGCGCGTCATCTGTCAGCTTCTGCACGTACCCCGCCCGCCCCAACTTGGCGTCCGGCAGGCCCAACGCCTTCGCCCGCTCCGTCAGCCCCACGAAGATCGCCGCGCCTTTGACCCCGCCCTCGGCCACGATCTCCAGCTTCGCCCGCGTCGAGGCCCACACGAATAGCTGCAGTTCCTCCGCGGCCACCTGTTCATGGCTCGACGCGTCGTCTGGGACGGCGATCACACATCGCGGTTTGTGATCCACCGCGATGTCGAGGGCAAGGGCGGGAACTGCAAGAACCAGTATCGGCCAGGCGAGCATTATCATGGTCTCTGACTCCC
>CAUYZA010000398.1:0-2894 GCA_963577225.1 Dehalococcoidia bacterium
CGCATTCTACTGGCGGCCCAGAGCGACGCCCATCTGGATGTTGTGGCCGCCGTCGATGTCGACAAGCGGCTCGTCGGTCGGCCGCTTGGTGAAGTCGTGCCGGGCGCGCCCGATCAGCTGACCGTGCGCGCCTCGCTTGGCCTCGCGCGTGCCGACATCGGCGCGGCCGAGGCCGTCGTCCTGCATGCCACGAGTTCCTACCTCGACGCGGCCATGCCGCAGATCGAAGAGGCATTGGCGCTGGGCCTCCACGTTGTCTCCACCTGCGAGGAGTTGGCCTACCCGTTCCTGCGGGCGCCGGAGGCCAGCGCCCGGCTCGAGGCGGCAGCGCAGGCGGCAGAGCGCACGGTCGTGGGCACGGGGATCAATCCCGGCTTCCTGATGGACCAACTGCCCGTCACGCTGCGCGCCGCCAGTCACAGCATCACGGCGGTCCATGTCAAGCGGATCCAGAACCCGCGACTACGACGGGTCCCCTTCCAAGAGAAGGTGGGCATGGACATCACGCGACAGGAGTACGAGAGCCGGCTCGACAGTGGACGCTTCGGCCACGTCGGCCTGGAAGAGAGCGGCCGCCTCATCGCCATCGGATTGGGCTGGCAGATCGACGCCTGGGAACACGACATGAAGCCCGTTCAGCCCGATCCCGAGGGACTGGTCCTCGGCACGCTGGAGACCTTGAGCGGAACGACGGCGGACGGTCGCCAGATCAGCCTGCACTTCGAGGCGCAGTCCGGCGTCGATCCGCCCTACGACGAGATCGTCGTCGATGGTGTGCCGCCCCTCCATCTGCGCTTTGAGGGTGGCGTCCTCGGCGACGAGGCGACGGCTGCGTCGGTCCTGCGCTGCGCTCGCGTTATCCCCAACGCGCCGCGCGGTTTGCAGACGGTCCTGGACCTGCCGCTGCGTTGACTTCGCCCGGCTTCGAAGTTTGCTCCCGTCGTGAAGGGCCGGCGCGCTGCGGTCTGCCGCCCAGCTACATCACGCCCGCGAACAGCACGATCCCCCAGCCGACGCTCCCGACCACCAGCTGACGCCGCCCCAACCGTCACTTGCGATGGCGACCCGGATCGGACGGCGAGCAGCATCCAGAGCAGAGCTGCCGGCGCCAGGAAGATGCCCGCAGCGAAGGTGAGGAAGACCAAGAAGACTTTGAGCAAACCCCACGACCAGGCGACCGCGCCTCTGATTCGCCGTGACCCCAGCAAGACCGCCAGAACCGCTCCCATGTTCAGCGCGCCGAAGGCCAACAGGATCCACGCGAACCCGCGCCCGTCGACGGCTGTCGCCCCGTACAAAGGCAACCCGCCGAACAACAACAGCACGACCGCCAAGCTCGCGCTCAGCGCGTCCTCACGAAACGATTGTCTGAACCGTTCGCGCATCATCAATCAGCATATGACTCGCCCTCCGCTCGCCGGTAGGACTCATCCAACAGATCAATCACGTGCAGCGACGGGCCAGACGGTGCGTCGCCCTGCCCGAAGAGCCGCACGCCCGCGTCGAGCTGGACCATGCAGCCGGGGTTGGCGGAGCAGACCTGATCCGCCCCCGTCGCGTTGACCTCGCCCATTTTTTCTTCCAGCAATGCACGGGAGATCTCGCGCTGCATGATCGAGTAGATCCCCGCGCTGCCGCAGCAGCGATCCGGGTGCGCCATTTCGCGCAGCTCCAGCCCCGGGATCGACGCCAGCACCTCGCGCGGCGCCGTGGTCACCTGCTGCGCGTGCACCAGATGGCAGGAATCCTGGTAGGTCACCGAGCGGCTCAGGTCGCCTTCCGGTGCCTCGAAGCCCAGCTCTACCAGGTACTCGTGCACGTCCCGCACCATCGACGCCAGTCGCTCCGCCTTGGCCGCGTATTCGGAGTCGTCGCGCAGCAAGTGCGCGTACTCCTTCATGTGCGATCCACAGCCGGCCGAGTTGACGACGATCGCGTCGACGTCCGCCTCCAGGAAAGTGTCGATGTCGTGGCGGGCCAGGCGGCGGGCCGTCTCCACGTCGCCACCGTGGGCGTGCAGCGCCCCGCAGCAGATCTGCGCCGCCGCGGGTACGAGTTCGACGCCGTTCCGCGCCAAGACACGCGCCGTCGCGTGGTGCGTCGATCCGTAGGTCAGCGGCATCACGCAACCTGTCAGCATCGCCACTCGCCCGCGGACGGCACCGCGCGGCGCGTAGCGACCGACATCGTCGGGCAGGAAGAAGCTTCCGGAAGCGTCGGTCGAGAGTGCCTCGACTTCGGCCAGACCCGGCCAAACCTTGCCCAAGACACCGCTGCGGCGCACCAGCGACTGCATGCCGCTGCGCTGGTAGAGGCGCAGACCCTGGAACGCGAGGCGCAGCCGCGTCGGGTGCGGAAAGATGCCGCGCATGACGACGTTCCACAGCAGCCGGCGTCGCCAGGACCAACGCTTCTGCTCGTACATCGACGAGCGGGTCGCCTCCATCAGGCGGCCGTAGGGCACACCCGATGGGCAGGCCGTCTCGCAGGCGCGGCACTGCAGGCATTGGTCGAAGTGTTGCTGGATGTTCGGCGTCCAGTCGAGCCGGCCCTCGTCGAGGGCGCGCATCAGGTAGAGCCGGCCGCGGGGCGAATCGGGCTCAACCCCGAGTTCGAGATAGGTCGGGCAGGCGTTGAGGCAGAAGCCGCAGTGAACGCAGAGCCCGAGTTCGGCGCTGTCGGGCACCTCGTTGCCTACGAAGCGGGAGAGCACGTCAGTGCGGTACTCCGACACGTCAGATTTCCCCCACGAAACGGCCCGGGCTGAGCGTCGCTTTCGGATCGAAGCGACGCTTGATCTCGCGCATGATCTCGAGTCCCTCGTCGCTCCCACCCCAAATGTCGAGCTTCGCCTTCAGCTCGGGCGGCGCCGCATCGACGATCACGGACAGCCC
>CAUYZA010000399.1:0-2889 GCA_963577225.1 Dehalococcoidia bacterium
GTCCCGCCGTTACGAAACGTGGAACTCACCGCGCCTTACATGCATGCCGGCACCTACGCCACACTCGATGCTGTCGTGCGTCATTACAACGACGTCGAGAAGGCGGTGCGCACGTACGACGTGACTCAGCTCGATCCAGCGCTGCGGTCCGCATATCACGGCGACGAAGCGACGATCGACGCGCTCCTCTCTTCGCTCGACGCTCGCCTCCGCGAGCCGCTCGGCTTCAGCGAGGACGAGCTGAAGCAGCTCGTTACGTTTCTCAGGTCCCTGACCGATCCGGCCGTGCGCGACTTGAGTGCCGTTATTCCGCTTTCGGTGCCGAGCGGCTTGCCAGTGCGATAGTCTGGCGGAGCTTCGCTTTCCTGGAGTTATGCTCGAAAGTGAACCGGACCGGGATTGCGGGAACCCCAATGCTTGAGAGGATGGGGACATGGACAAGAGAACGCGGTACTCACCGGAGGTGCGGGAGCGAGCGGTTCGGATGGTGTTAGAGCATGAAGCTGAACACTTCCGCGGCTGAGCGCTCATGTGGTCCAGGAGTCCGCTCTGGACCGTGGCGGGAGGAACGATCTTCCAGATCGCCATTCCGGTGCTCGTCGCCTGGCTCTTCTGGCGGCAGCGCGACGTCTTCGCGGTCACCGTCGCGCTCTTCTGGCTGGGCACGTCCCTCGTCGACGCCGGGATCTACGCGGCCGATGCGCGGGCACAACTCCTGCCCCGGGTATCGCCCTGGGGAGGAGGGGACGATGTGTTCAGCCACGACTGGACGTACATGCTGATGCGGTTCGGCCGCCTCTCGCGGGCCGAGCTCATCGGCGCCCGATTCCGCATGGTCGGGATGCTACTGATGCCCTCGTCCCTGGCAGCAGGCGCCTGGGTCGTGAGCGTCCTGGCGCGCGCCCGAAGGTCGGGTACTTAGGAGGTCGCGCTCCCGACCCAAGACGGCGCCACCGCCCGCTCGGCCTCGTAGCGCGCGATGGCGCCTTCGTGCTCGAGCGTGAGGCCTATGTCGTCAAGGCCATTCATCAGGCAGTGCCGGCGGAAGGGGTCGATCTGGAAGGGAATGCGAAGCCCGTCATCGGACTGAATCTCCAAGGTCTCCAGGTCGACCGTCGCCTCATAGGTGCGACCGGACGCGCGGCTCATCAGCGCCTCGACGTCGGCCTCAGGAAGCTGCACGGGCACGATTCCGGTCTGATAGCAGTTGCCGATGAAGATGTCTGCGAAGTTGGGCGCAATCACCGTGCGGAAGCCGTAATCATGAAGGGCCCACGCTGCGTGCTCACGTGAGGACCCGCAACCAAAGTTCCTCCCGGCCACCAGGATGCGAGCGCCCTCGAACTCGGACCGGTTGAGCGGGAAGTCCTCGTTGAGCGAGCCGTCGGGGCGGAAGCGCCAGTCGTTGAACAGAAAAGCGCCGTACCCCGTCCGCTCGATGCGCTTGAGGAACTGTTTCGGAATGATCTGGTCCGTGTCCACGTCGGCCCGGTCCAGCACGGCCACGACGCCTTCGACCTTCCGCAGTGCTTCCACTATCAGTCTTCCCCCAGTTGGCGCACGTCGACGAAGCGCCCGGCTACCGCGGCGGCCGCTGCCATCGCGGGGCTCACCAGGTGGGTACGCCCTCCCCTGCCCTGGCGGCCCTCGAAATTACGGTTCGATGTAGAAGCGCAGCGCTGCCCGGATGCGAGCACGTCATCGTTCATGGCCAGGCACATCGAGCATCCCGCCTCGCGCCACTCGAAACCAGCGGCCCGGAACACACCGTCGAGTCCCTCGGCTTCGGCCATCGCCTTGACCTTGGTGGATCCCGGCACCACCATCGCGTGCACTCGCGGATCCACGCGGCGCCCCTTGAGCACAGCGGCGGCGGCCCTAAGGTCTTCGATACGCGCGTTCGTGCATGACCCCAGGAACACCCGGTCCACTTCGATCTCCTGGAGCGGCGTACCGGGCTCGAGACCCATGTACGCGAGCGCCCGCTCCGCGGCGTCCCGGTCAGGCCCAGCCTCGGGCAAGTCCGGGACGGACCCGGTGACGGGTGCCACCATGCCGGGATTGGTTCCCCAGGTCACCATAGGTTCGAGTTGGGCGGCGGCGATGCGCACACTACGGTCGAAGCTGGCTCCGGGGTCGGTCGGAAGGTCTCGCCAACGCCGCTCAGCATCCTTCCAGGCCGCTCCCTCGGGGGCCATGGGGCGGCCCTTGAGGTAGTCCAACGTCACGTCGTCAGGTGCGACCATGCCTGCCCGAGCACCCGCCTCGATCGACATGTTGCAGACGGTCATGCGCCCCTCCATGGAGAGGGAGCGCACTGCAGCGCCCGAGTACTCGATCACTGAGCCAGCCGCACCTCCAATGCCGATCCTACCGATCACGCCGAGGATCAGATCCTTCGCTGTCACACCGAACGGGAGCTGGCCGTCCACCTGAATCTCCAACGTGTCCGGCAGTTCCATCGGTATAGTCTGGGTCGCCAGCACATGCTCGACCTGACTCGTACCGATTCCAAAAGCGAGCGCGCCGAACGCTCCGTGCGTCGACGTATGGCTGTCCCCACACACGATCGTCATACCGGGTTGCGTGTAGCCCATCTCCGGGCCGATCACGTGCACGATGCCCTGTTCCGGCGACCCCATGTCGTAGAACCGTACGCCGAACTCCTCTACGTTCTTGCGAAGCGTCTCGATTTGGGTGCGCGCGATCTGATCCACGATCGGCAACGAGCGGTCAGTGGTGGGGACGTTGTGGTCCACAGTAGCCACGGTCCGTTCAGGTGATCGGAGGCGTCGTCCCGCCAGGCGGATCCCCTCGAACGCCTGCGGCGAGGTCACCTCGTGCACGAGATGCAGATCGATGTAGAGTAAGGACGGGCTGTTCGCCTCC
>CAUYZA010000400.1:0-2880 GCA_963577225.1 Dehalococcoidia bacterium
CGCCTCGCCGTCATCCTAACCCCCTTATGAGGACGAACCAGCGAAGCCGCCGCAGCGCCTAGACTGCCAGCCGGCCCCCCTGTCCACCGTCGACGCTGGGACCCCGGAGCCACGATGACGCTTGAGTTCGGACTGCTCTACGACTTTCGCAACCCGCCCGAGTGGGGCGTACCCGCCGTCGATCTCTATGCCGAGACGTTGGATCACATCCAGGCCGCGGAGGCGATGGGCTTTCCGCTTGTTTGGCTAACCGAGCACCACTTCATCGAAGACGGCTACCTGCCTTCGGTCTTGCCCGCCGCCGCCGCTGTGACGCAACGCACCAGCAGCGTCACGATCGGCACGAACGTCCTGCTGTTGCCGCTGCACCATCCGCTCGTCGTTGCCGAAGAAGCCGCGGTCGTCGACATTCTCTCGAACGGCAGGCTGCGACTCGGCGTCGGCCTGGGCTACAAGGTCGAGGAGTTCGACGCCTTCCAGGTCGACCGCCGCAAGCGCGGCTCGATGATGGACGAGGGCTTGCAGATCCTGAAGGGCGCCTGGGCCGACGGTCCCTTCTCCTTCCACGGCGAGCACTACTCCTTCGACAACGTCAACGTGACGCCCAAGCCGCCGCAAGGGGCCGATCTGCCGCTCTGGGTGGCCGGGCGCGCCGCCAAGCCGATCCAGCGCGCCGCGCGCTACGGCGACGGGCTGATCGCCGTCGGCACGCCGGACCTCTTCGAGACCTACAAGCAGGCGCTGGCCGACGAGGGACGCGAGGGACCGATCAACCTCGCCGCCTTCGCGGGCACCTGGCCCGCCGCCGACCCGGAGCGTGCCTGGGCGGAGATGGGCGACCACATCCAATATCGCGGCGACGAGTACGGCCGTTGGTATGGCACGGCCGGCGATCTGGATAGCGACCGCGCCTGGCTGGACCACGTCGAATCGGGCGACGACCGCCGCGACGACAGCCGAGTCGCCCAGCGATCCTTCCAGACGCCCGAGGCGATCATCACGCAGCTCCAGGCGCTGGAACGTGCGGGCGTGACCTCGCTTGTCTACTTCGCCACCTTCCCCGGCCTGCGTCCATCCGCCACCCTGCCTCTGCTCGAAACACTAGCCAACGACGTCATGCCCGTAATCAACGCCAAGACAAGCTGAGGAGAACAATCATGACGACAGATGTCCCTGGCGTGGGTGTGGCACCCGACGCGCCCGATCCGCCGGACCACTACGACTGGCAAGAGATCGTCGACGGACTGAACCGCTACCTGCGCTTCAAGGCGACGCCCGTCGGCATGAAGATGTTCGAGTCGAAGGAGGAGATGGAGGCCGTCGAGCGGATCCGCCGCCCCTCCGATCAGCGCTACGCGCTCGACCAGATCGTCGCCCAAGCGCGCTGGCTCAACTTCACGATGGGCATCACGCAGGAGGACCTCGTCGGCGCGCAGTGCGGCGCGCCCGTCGGCCTGCATCCGCAGGAGCCCGAGTGGCGCAAGAGCACCAACATGTCCGGCGTCTGGTTCGCCACCGACGAGGACGCCATCGACCACCAGGCCGCGATGGACTGCCTGCCCTATGGCCGCTACGAGGCGCTCGCCGTCTCCCCGCTCGCCTCCGGCCGGCTCGACCCGCCTGACATTGTGCTGCTCTACGGCACGCCCGGCCAAATGATCATCCTGATCAACGGTCTGCAGTTCCGCGGCTTCAAGAAGTTTGAGTGGTCCGTCGTTGGCGAGTCCGCCTGCGCCGACTCCTGGGGACGCGCGTTGCGCACGGGCCAGCCCTCGCTTTCGATCCCCTGCTTCGCCGAGCGGCGCTTCGGCGGCGTGCAAGACGACGAAATGCTGATGGCGATCCCGCCCGCCTATCTGCCCAAGGCGATCGAGGGCATGGCCCGCCTTTCCGAGAACGGCCTGCGCTACCCCATCCCTTCGCTCGGCATCCAAGCCGACGCCGCGCCCATTCTGGCGCGCTCGTACGGCGACCGCTTCTAAGAGCCAGCTCACCAATCAGGAGGACTACCCATGTCATTCGACGCCAAGACTGAAGAGTTGGGCTTGAACTTGAGCGAGCCCGGTATCCCCGTCGCCAACTACGTCCCCTCCGTTCGCACGGGTAATCTCGTCTTCCTCTCCGGGCACGGCCCCGTCGGCGCGGACGGGCTCGTGCGCGGCAAGATCGGCGTGGAACTCTCTGTCGATGAGGGCTATGACGCCGCCCGCCTCGTCATGATCCAACTACTTGGTTCGCTCAAGGCCGAACTCGGCACGCTCGACAAGGTGGAGCGCATCGTCAAGCTGCTTTGCATGGTCAACTGCCCCACCGACTTCGGCGACCAGCCCAAGGTTGCCAACGGTGCCTCCGACCTGCTGGTCGAGCTCTTCGGCGAGGCCGGCAAGCACGCCCGCTCCGCCGTCGGCATGGGCTCGCTGCCGATGGGGATGTCCGTCGAGATCGAGATGATCGTCCAGGTCGCCGACTGAGGGGCCCCTAGAGGTGGTCCGGCGTGCTCTGCGGCCCCGAGCGGGGCCAGTTGAGCGCGCCGCTCGCATCATCCTCGGCGTCGTCACGCGGCACCCCGTCGACAAGCACGATCCCGGACCCGGCTCGTGCGGTCACCTTCGCCCCCAGCAACACGATCCCCACGAGGTTGCAGGGATCCGTCGTTGAGATGAAGACGCGCTCGCCAGTGGCCGCCTCACGACGGACCTCGCGCAGCATCTGCACCGCCTCCGGCTTGGCGTACTGCTCGCCGATGAAGCTGCTCACGAAGCGTCCACCGCGCACGGTGCCGCGCGCTTCCATGCGGCGCAGCGCGCGCTGCACGTCGCGCCAGGGCATCGTGAACGACTCGCGCGTCAGCAGGTCGCGGAAGACCACGCCGTAGCGCTC
>CAUYZA010000401.1:0-2878 GCA_963577225.1 Dehalococcoidia bacterium
GCCGCGGCACGATCATCAGCTTCACGCACGGCTTCCACGGCATGACCTTGGGTTCGCTGGCGGTGAGCGCGAACGAATGGAAGCGCGCCGGAGCTGGCGTCGACCTGCCGGGTGGCATCTCGATGCCGTACGACGGCTTCCTCGGTGAAGCCGCCGACACGGTCGCCGAGCTTGAGAGTTACCTGGCCTCGATCAGCGGCAGCTCCGACCTGCCGGCGGCGGCGATCGTCGAGACCGTGCAGGGCGAAGGTGGCTTGCAGGCGGCCAGCTACGAGTGGCTCGGTCGCTTGCGGGACCTCTGCGATCGCTACGAGATGCTGCTGATTCTGGACGACATCCAGGTCGGCTGCGGGCGCACAGGACCGTTCTTCAGTTTCGAACCGGCCGACATCGTGCCGGACATCGTCTGCCTCTCCAAGTCGCTCTCCGGCTATGGGCTGCCCCTGGCGCTGACCCTGATTCGGCCGCAGTTCGACGTCTGGGAGCCCGGCGAGCACAGTGGCACCTTCCGCGGCAATAACCCCGCCTTCGTCACTGCGACGAAAGCGCTCGACTACTGGACCAACGACGATCTCAGCCGCAGCGTCCAGACGCACGCCGAGACCATCAGCCATGAACTGCATCGCTTGGTGGAGCGCCATCCCGACGCTCGAGCCTCGCTGCGCGGACGGGGCATGATCCAGGGGCTCTACTGCGCCCCGTCGGGCCTGGCCAAGGCCGCTACCAGCGCCGCTTTCGAGCGCGGTCTCGTGCTCGAGACGTCCGGCCCCGAGGGCGAGGTGATCAAACTGTTACCGCCGCTCACCATCGACGACTCCGCTTTGCGCGAAGGGATCGCCATCCTGGACGAGTCGCTCGCGGATGCACTCAAGGCCTAGGCCGGCTTCGTCGCGTAGCCCACGAAGGAGATCCGCGTGTCGGCACCCAGCGCGAAGCCGCCAGCGCGGTGCCGGGTTAGATAGAGCAACCCGGCAACGAGCGGGTGGCGACGGAACACCAGCCCCTGCAAGTTCGCCCAGCGCAAGCCGCGATCTTCGAGTCCGGTGCGCAACTCGTGTGGCCGGATGAACGCCTCGAAGTCATGCGTGTGGTGCGGCGCAAGGCGCAGCACGTTCTGCACGGCCCAGATCATGACGACGCGCGACAGCCAGGTCCGATTGATCGTGTCGAAGATGAAGCGTCCGCCCGGCCTGAGTACCCGGACTCCCTCGTCGAGCACGCGATCGAGATCACTGACATGTTCGAGCACGTCCGCCACACAGACCGCGTCGAAGGAGCCGTCGGCGAAAGGCAGCGACTCGCCGCGGCCGGCGAGATAGCGCGGCTGCTCGGTCAGCGCACCCGCGTGGCGCTGGGCGGCGGCCAACGATCGGATCGATGGGTCAAGGCCCACCGTGGTGGCGCCGTGGTTGGCGTAGACCTCCGCCATCAGCCCGCCGCCGCAGCCGAGGTCGAGCACGCGCAGCGTCGCCGTCGGCCCAACGGGCGACTCCGAAGGCGGCAGCGAGTCGACGAAGTAGCGCGCGCGCACCTCGTTGACCTCGTGCAGGACGGCGACGGGCCCGTTCGCGTCCCACCAGCGATCATCGAGTTCGTCGTACCAATGGTTGTTGATCGTGGGCATCTGAAAGACGGTACGATCATTACCGGTTTCGTGATTGGATGAGAACGCTGTGGCAGTCGGGCAAGCGCTTCGACCCGGGGGTTGGCTGACCGGCCGTGCGAGTGGGCGCACGCGCGTCGTCTGGCCGGCGGCAGCCATCGCGACAGCCGCAGCGGCCACCCCGCTGGTGATCATGCTGGACGGGGTCCTTTTTCGGGATGAGGTTTACAAGCTCTGGACCTGGCCGGCAATCCCAGCCGTCTGGCTCGGCTGTCTCTCGGGGGCGGCGCTGTCACTGCATCGACGGACGCTGGGGCCGCTGGGGCGTGGGCCTTCGAAGGCGAACACGGCCTGATCACCTTCGGCGCGGTCTGGTTGATCGCGATCGGGCTCTACCTCTCCCAGCTCGGTGTCCTGCGCGACTCTGACTAACTCGCATCTCCGCCGATTGCACGATTGTGGGGATCCGCCCAGGTCATACGCTGTGAGGAGAGGGGGACGATATGGATGCCCTGCTCGACCTCTCCTGGCGGGTCGACCCCGCCGCCCTGATGATGGCCGTCGGCTTCATTCTTGCGATCCGCGGCACGCTCTACTTCCTCCGCGGCTTCCGTCGCGCGGTCATTGGCTTCGCCATCGCGGGCATCGCGGCCGCCTGGCTCTGGCAGATCGACTGGATCCTCGTGCTCTCGCTGGTCATCGGCGGCGAGGAACTGCTCGAATCGACGCTGCACATCCAGGCGCTGGGCATGGCCGGCCGCAATGAGCGTCGACTCAGCCGCAAGACCCAGACTCAGTCCCGCAAGGCTACACCGCTGCTCGACGGTGGTGGACTTGGGCTGGCGGCGGAGCCGGTCTGGCTGGGACCGCGTCGCCGCGACGGCGGTATCTCCCGGCGATTCTGAGGCTCACCGCCCAGGAACGCTACTCGCCCAGGAACGATGTCGCCGCCCAGCGCAGCGATTCGGGCAGCGTCGGATAAGCGTGAATCGTGCCGGCCAGCTGACGCAAGATGAGTCGGGTTTGCATCGCCAGCGCGATCTCATTGATCAGGTCACCGCCGTGTGCGGCCAGGATGTGGGCGCCCAGGATTTCCTTGCCGCCGGGAGTCGCGATCAGCTTGATCAGCCCTGTTTCATCGCGCGCGATGATCGAGCGGTCGAACTCCGTGGGATCGAAGCGGCTTACCTCGTACTCGATCCCTTGCTCGATCGCTTGCTGTTCCGTGATTCCCACGTGGCCGACTTCGGGGTCGCTGAAGACGGCGTAGGGAAT
>CAUYZA010000402.1:0-2876 GCA_963577225.1 Dehalococcoidia bacterium
GCGCCGACCGATCGAAGGTGGACCTCTCCCATCTCCCCTCGCATCCCAATGCCTGCCCCGAACGTGAGCGCCCAGCATCGCCCCCCGACCCGGATCCCGAGCCCGAGTCTGAGGCCGGTCTGCGCGCCGTCCTGCAACTGGACTGGCCCGCCAACACTGTCAATCAGGCCGTGCTGTTACACGGCGACTACTGGCGGGGCAACGTGCTTTGGCGCGACGGACAAGTTACCGCCGTGATCGACTGGGAAGATGATGCTCTCGGCGACCCGCTGGCCGACCTCGCCAACGCGCGACTCGAGCTGCGCTGGAGTTTCGGTCGCCATGCGATGCAGGCCTTAACGAACCACTACCGCTCACACATGCCAATCGACTACACGAATCTGCCCGACTGGGACCTTTGCGCCGCCTTGCACCTGGTCCGCCACCGCAACGACTGAGAAGAATGGACGGCGGGCGTCCGTTCGGAGGGACGCCCCGATGTGACGGCTTCGGCGTTCGAGCGCGATCTGGCGGACTTCGTCGAGCGGGCGCGCCCAGATCGAGGATCGCCGGCCGTGAATACGGGGGCTAGTGCGCTAGAAGAATCGCCCGCGTTTCGAGGCTCGTTCCGGCTCAGGCGGGTCGAGCAGATCGGCTCCTCGCCGGCGCAGCCCGACCATCCGGCCTTCACGGTTCGCCTGCCAACTCGGCTCTGACTTCACGCGGCGGCCATTGCCGTTCCCGTTGCGCGCACTAACGGACGCCGCCAGACCCAACAGCGAGCCCAGCACCAGTGCCCCCAACACCTCTCCGCGGCGGCGGCGTGAGAGTGGTAGCTCTGGCACCCGCGTGTCGAGCAAGCGGGCCACCTTTGACGTGGAGCCCGCGGAGGCCATACCCGCACCGGCGCCCCGGGCCAGCGGGAAGCGGTCTCGCGCCGGCGCTGTGACCCGGCTGTCGGGATCGGCCGGCGCCGGCTGCTCGGCTGTCGCAAGGGCAAGCGCCGGTATCGGTGGCGATGTCGGGTTGGCGGCCGCCGGCAACCCATCTGGATCGTCGGCGGCGGCCTCGATCTCCTCCGCGCCGCCCAGCTGGTCGGCGCCGCGCAGCTTCAACTCCTTGAGCTGCAGCATGGCGACGAAGATCACGCCGATCACGCCCAGGGAGATCCAGAAGTTGCCGGTGATTGCGTCGGCCAGCGCCTCCCGGATCACGATCGCGATCTGCACAAAGGCGTCGGGGCCGATCTCGTCGACGATGGCGGCGCGCTGGGCCGGGTCGAGCAACTGCTGGGCGTTGGCCGACCCGGCGATCTCGGCCGGCAGCCTGCTCGCCAGATCCGATTCGACGCTCTTGTTGAGCAACGTCCCGAAGACCGTGATCCCCACCAAGCCACCGACGCTCTGGAAGAACTGCGTCGAACTGGAGGCGGTGCCGAGGTAGCGCTGCGGCACGGCGTTCTGCACGGCCAGCATCATCACCGGGAAGATCATCCCCATGCCGGCGCCAAACAGAATCTGTCGCCAAATCACGTCGCCCAAACTGCTGTTGAGGTTGAGCTGGGTCATCGTCGCCACGGCAACGCCCAGCAGGATCACGCCGGTCAAAGCCATGAACTTGTAGCGGCCGGTACGCGACATGATTTGGCCGGACAGTGCCGCCGTGAAGACAACGGCCAACATCTGCGGCGTGAGCACCGCGCCCGACTCCGTCGCCGTCTTGCCCACCACGCCCTGCACGAAGAGCGGGATGAAGAAGATCACACCGAAGACGCCGATGCCCATCCCGAACATGACGATCGCCGCCGTCGAGAAAGTCCGCACCTTGAACAGCTCCAGCGGCACGATCGGCTCAGGCACGCGGCGCTCGTTGAGGATGAAGACGACCAGCCCCACGACCGAGGCAAGGAACATCGCGATGATGTGGAGGTCGCCCAGCTCTGCCGTCGTGCCCAGCAACGCAAGCGCCAACAGAGCCGGGACAAGCGTCCAAACCAACGCCGCGACGCCGGTGTAGTCAATCTGCACCTTGCGCTTGGGCGGGCGGATCCAGGGCATGAAAAACAGGATCGCGAGGACGGAGAAGACCCCCAATGGGAGGTTGATCCAGAAGACCCAGCGCCAGGAAAGCTGGTCAGTCAGGAAGCCGCCCAAGGACGGGCCGATGATCGCGCTGATCCCAAAGATGCCGGCGAACAGTCCCATGTACTTGCCACGCTCGCTGGGCGGGAAGAGGTCGCCGCTGATCGCCATGGTGTTGGCCATCAGAATTCCGGCCCCAAAGCCCTGGATCCCGCGGAAGACGATCAGCATCGTCATGTTCTGCGCGAATCCAGCCAGCGCCGAGCCCACCAGGAAGATCGTCAGCCCCACCAAGAGCAACGGCTTTCGCCCATAGATGTCGGACAGCCGTCCGGCCACAGGCACGACGGTGACCGACGCCAGCAGGAACGCCGTCACCACCCACGCGATCAGGTGCAGCCCGTCGAGGTCCGAAACTATGCGCGGCAGCGCAGTCGAGACGACCGTCTGTTCCATCGAGGAAAGGAACAGGGCCAGCATCGCGCCGCCCATGATCAACATCTTGGTGCGTTGCGGCAGATGGAAGCCGGTCACCGTCAGCTCTTCGGCTGAGGGCTCAATCCCGTTGGCGCCATCGCCTGCGCGGGAGGCGCCGGAGTCGACGACGACCGTCGAATCAGCCTCCAGAGCGGTCGTCGGGTCCGCCGGAGCGGTGGGCTCACTCAATTGTGCATCCCGAAATAGTTCGCATTGTGAGAACCAGTTTAGGGGTATGGACGGTCTCAGGCCGTGTCAATTGGAAACCCCCTGGATCGCTTGACAGGGCGGGCAGAGGAACCGGACAGTGACCGCGGCGGGCCGTCCGTTGCCTTAGAG
>CAUYZA010000403.1:0-2869 GCA_963577225.1 Dehalococcoidia bacterium
GGAAGTCTCCAATGCCATGAGGCCCGTTGGGAGGTGATGGGAGAGGGTGGGACCCGTGCACCCAAACTTCGGATCTGAGGGTCGGGGGTTCGAGTCTCTCCGGGCGCGCACCCTAAATGCTCAAGGCATGAGCTTCGGGCATCACGCCGCATGGTTATGATGGAGAAGGTGCCTCGACAATTGTGGACTAGCCCCTGAAAAGGGGGGGGGCCGAGCGACGATCAGAACCGTGCGTCGGACACCCGATGTGCAGCCGTTCGACTTCTCATCCGCCACGAAGACGGGCTCGGCGCAACGTTGACAAGGGTCATGGCGGCTGACAACTTTCCGGTAAGCCAGCGTTGGAGACGGAAGGACCAGAACATGGAAGAGTTGGCGTTCCTCGATGCGACGGCCTTGGCGGAACTAGTCCGGCGTGGAGACGTGACAGCGGCGGAGTTACTCGAAGATACGATCGCACGGATTGAGGCGCTGAACCCGCGCTTGAACGCCGTGATCACGCCGATGTACGAAGAGGCACGCGCTTCGCTGGATGGGGTGCCGGCGGATGGACCGTTCGCGGGCGTCCCGTTCCTGATCAAGGACATCGGGGCGCACGTGGTCGGGGTGCGGCAGACACAGGGCGTCGCGATGCTGGCCGACTTCGTCTCGGACCACGACAGCGAATTGACGTCACGCTACCGACGCGCCGGGCTCGTTCTGGTCGGCAAGACCAACACACCCGCCTTCGCCACGTCGCCGGTCACGGAGCCGGTCTTCACGGGTGTCACGAGGAATCCCTGGAACCTCGATCATACGCCGGGGGGATCGAGCGGCGGCGCGGGCGCCGCGATCGCGGCCGGGCTGGTGCCCATGGCGCACGGCAGCGACGGCGGGGGATCAATCCGCATCCCGGCGTCGTGCTGTGGCCTGTTTGGGCTGAAGCCGTCGCGGGGGCGGAACTCGCTGGGTCCCGACGCGGGCGAGGGTTGGGGCAGCCTGTTGGCTGAGCATGCACTTACGCGTTCCGTCCGGGACAGCGCCGCGTTGCTCGACGCGACGGCCGGTCCGGTGCCGGGCGATCCGTACCACGCCCCCCCGCCGGCGCGACCGTTTCTTGCCGAGGTCGGCGCCGACCCGGGTCGCCTGCGGATCGGCGTGACGACGGAATCACCGTTCGGCACCGCCGTGCATGCGGATTGTGTGAGGGCCGCCGAGGACGCCGCCGCGCTGTGTGAGTCGCTCGGTCATGACGTTGAAGGGGTATCCCTCCCTGCGGCGGCGGAAGACGTGCTCGGGGCGATGCAGATGGTGATTCAGACCCAGACGGCGATGGCGATTGAGGACCTGGCGTCGATGGGGGGGCGCGAGGTCACGGCTGAGTTGCTGGAGCCCCGCGTCTGGGGCATGTACGAGGCCACCGGCGAGGTGCGAGGCGTCGACTATGCCCGTGCGATCCACACGCTCCATCGCGCGACGCGCGAGGTCACCGAGAGTCTGGCAGCGGTTGATGTCCTGCTAACGCCGACGCTCGGTACCCCACCCCCGGCGATCGGAGTGGGCGAGGGCGACGGCACCTGGACGTTTATCCCGTTCACGCCGCTGTTCAACGCCACAGGACAGCCGGCTATGTCTGTCCCACTGATGTGGAACGCGGAGGGCCTCCCGATCGGCAGCCAGTTTGTGGGTGGCTACGGCGACGAGTCGATGCTGTTCCGGCTCGCTGGGCAGCTGGAAGTGGCGCGACCCTGGGCGGACCGCCGTCCGCCTCTGGACAGCCAAGCGCAGGACTGAGGACTAGCAACGGGCGAGCCCCCCACCGGAAGTCGATCGTCGGGGATTCTCAACGCGATTTCGCAAAGCCGTTGCGAGATCTACTCGATGGGGACGGAAGGTGGGCCCGCGACGATCGGCGCGGTAGGAGCCTCCAGGGTCTTTTAACAGAAGGCCGGGGCCCGATCAGACCGTGCTGGCCGGGTCGCGTGCACGGTGAGCGGAGCGTTCGCTCCCCACCCTGTCCTCGACGTGATTCCACTGCGATACTCGCTGATATGAAATGGGCCCGTCGAACGAATGCGAGCTGGCCAGAGGCGTCGCCCGAGGCGGATCGACCCGCCCCGGGGATTTCCGTGCGGTGCAGCTGATGCGGAACGGCTCGGCGTTCTATGGCTGGTATGTTGTCGCCGCCCTCTCCTTCGCCCTGTTCTTGGGCAGTGGCGCGTTGCAGGGGTTCGGCGTGTTTGTCGAGTCCTGGGAGAACGAGTTCGGCGTCAGCGTGGTCACGGTCTCGGTGGCCGCCTCGTTGGGCGTCTTTGTCAACGGAATGAGTCAGCCGCTCCTGGGCCGACTCGTCGATCGTTTCGGCGGTCGCCACGTCATGCTGCCGGCCCTGCTCGTGCTGGGACTCGCCTGCCTCGCGATGGCGCTGGTGACCACGGTCTATCTCCTTATCGTCCTGTACGGCGTGGTCATGGCGATTGCGGTCGGGGGTGTGTCGCCCGTCACGACGGGCGCCGTGGTCGCTCGCTGGTTCGAGCGCCGCCGGGGCGTGGCCATGGCCCTCCTCGCGGCCGGGTCGGGAGTGGGCGGACTCCTCCTAATTCCGTTCCTCGCCTATCTCCTCATCGCGACCGACTGGCAAACCGCGTGGGTCGTCCTCGGCATGATCGTGCTGGTCCTCGGCCTCCCCTTGGCGCTCCTCGTTGTCCGCAACGATCCGGGCGACCTCGGACTGCACGCGGATGGTGACCACGCTGTTGAGCGCGCCGCGACGCGGCGGACCGTGCCGCGCGGACCGCTGTACGTTGACGGCTGGCGCGATTCGTTTCGCTCCGCTCCGATGTGGCAGCTCTCGCTCACATTCGTCGTCTGCGGTGTCACGACCAGCGCG
>CAUYZA010000404.1:0-2864 GCA_963577225.1 Dehalococcoidia bacterium
CTCCCCAGCGGCGCGATTACATTCGCTTGGGGCCGCCGGGAGTCCGGATTCGGGTTGACCCTCACGGTGCACAAGCTGAGGTCTGGAGCGAATGCGGCGATGAAGATCCACGAATATCAGGCGAAAGAAATTCTCGCCCAGTACGGCGTACCGGTACCGCGAGGCAGCATGGTCACGCGGATCGGCGACGTGAGATCGGCGGCCACGGCGCTGGGCGGCAAAGTCGTCGTCAAGGCGCAGATCCACGCCGGCGGCCGTGGCAAGGGCCGCCTCGTCGATGACGCGGACAAGACGGCGGCAATGTACCGGCGGCTGGAGTCGAACCCGCGAAAGAACGAGGGCGCCGTCAAGGGTGGCCGCGTCGGCGGGGTGCGCCTGGCCAACAGCCCGCAGCGGGCGACGGCCGAGGCGCGCAAGATCCTGGGCCGTTATCTCGTCACGCATCAGACCGGTCCTGAGGGCAAGAAGGTGCAGCGGCTGCTGATCGAGGAGCAGCTGGCGATCGCGGATGAGTACTACGCGGCGATCCTGATTGACGCGGCGCTGGGCCAGGCCGTGCTGATCGTGTCGTCCGAGGGCGGCCAGGCGATCGAAGAGGTCGCGGCCAAGAACCCCAAGGCGATCGTGCGATTGCCGATCGACCCGGAAGAGGGGCTGCCGCCCTACAAGGCGCGCGCTTTCGCCAAGCAGGTGTTGAAGATGCCGCACGCCACAATCCTGCAGGCGGGCGCGCTGTTCTCGGGCCTTTACAAAGCCTTCGTCGAAACCGACGCGACGATGATCGAGATCAACCCCTTCGTGATCACGGCGCAGAACCGCATCATCGCGGCCGACGCGAAGGTCACCTTCGACGACAACGCCGACTTCCGTCAGCCCCACCAGGCACTACGCGACAAGTCGGAAGAGGACGCGATGGACATCATCGCGGAGGAGTCTGGGATCGGCTCCTACATCAAGCTGGAGGGCAACATCGGCTGCATGGTCAACGGAGCGGGGCTGGCGATGGCAACGCTGGACACGATCGTTCAGTCAGGTGGGGCACCGGCGAACTTCCTCGACATCGGCACCGTGAACCAGGTGGAGCGTGTCGTCGAGGCGCTGCGCATCATCAACATGGACAAGGACGTCAAAGCGATCCTGGTCAACATCTTCGGCGGCATGGCGCGCGTCGACATCATCGCCGAGGGCGTGATTCTGGGCGTCAAACAGCTCCGTCTCAAGCAGCCGATCGTGCTGCGGCTGAACGGCTCCAACCTGGAAGAGGGGCTGGCCCTGCTGGACGCGTCCGGCATGGAGTTCATCACCGCCGACGACCTCGGCCAAGCCGCGCGCAAGGCCGTCGCGGCGGCGGCCGGGAACTAATCGAAGCGAGCGTACCAGCCTGACGACCCCGTCAACAACACAGCAACACGACAACGGAAAACACAAAGCGATGAGCATTCTGGTCAACAAGGGCACGCGCGTAATGGTGCAGGGGCTGGGCACGGAAGGCCAGAACCAGATCGTGCGCTCGCTCGCCTACGAGACGACGGTGGTGGCGGGCGTGCACCCGTCGTTCCGAGGCGGCGACAAATTCCGCGGCTTCCCGGTCTTCGACACGGTCTCCGAAGCGGTGCGGCGTCGCAAGCCGAACTGTTCGATCATCTTCGTGCCTGCGCCCGGCGCGGCCGACGCCATCCTGGAGAACATCGACGCGGAGATTCCGCTCATCATCTGCATCACCGAGGGCGTGCCGGTGCACGACATGGTGGCGGTGCGCAGCGCGCTGGGCCAGAGCAAGAGCCGCCTGATCGGCCCGAACTGCCCCGGCGTGATCACCCCCGCCGCCAAGACACGCGTCGGGATCATGCCGCCGGCCGTCTTCAAGTCGGGACGGGTAGGCGTGGTTTCGCGCTCCGGCACCCTGGTCTATGAGGCGGTCGACCAACTGACGCGGGCCGGCCTGGGCCAGTCGACCTGCGTCGGTGTGGGCGGAGACCCGGTGATCGGCACCAGTCAGGTCGAGGTGCTGGAGATGTTCAACAACGACCGCGGCACGGACGCCGTGGTCCTGATCGGCGAGATCGGCGGCACGGCGGAACAGGCTTCGGCGGCCTACATCAAGCGGCACATGAAGAAGCCCGTCGTGGCGTTCGTAGCGGGTGCGAGCGCGCCTCCCGGACGTCGGATGGGGCACGCGGGCGCGATCATCGAGGGTGCCAGCGGCACGGCGGCGGCCAAGATCAAGGCGCTCTCCGACGCGGGGGCGGTGATCAGTCGCAGCCCGGCCCGGATCGGCGCGACGATGCTGCGCACCATGCGCGAGAAGAAGCTGGTTCCTAACCAGCATCACCTCGCCCGCGACGCCTAGTCCTGGGCGACGCTCTCTTCGACCTCCCCGCGCAAGCCTTCGAGATAGATACGGGTGCGGCGCTGCGCGAGGAAGGGAACGATGCGGGCCCAGAATCGGCTGGGCCCGCTCGACGGGGTGAGGACCTGCACAACGAGCCAGGTCTGGTCGTCATCTCCTGCCTGAAACTCGTAGCGGTACGTCTCCTCGTGGCGGAAGTCCTCGGACGTGGAGTGGAAGGTCAGGATCTGCTCGGGCAGCGCCTCGACGAGGGCGTGGCGGTAGATCGCGTCGCGCGTTCCGTCGTGCACCAGGCGTCGATACATGGTGCCGACAACGCCGGGCTCACCGCCGACCAATTCCATCTCGACGGTCCCAGGGGGCCAGGCGCCGGGCTCAAGACTCGAGACGTACTCGTAGACGTCCTCAATCGGTGCGGCGATCAGCGTGCGGGCGGAGGTCTGCATCGGACCCGCCCTAGTCCGGCGTACCGTCGGGGCTCGGCAGCCAGGCCAGGATCTCGTCGTGGACTTGC
>CAUYZA010000405.1:0-2856 GCA_963577225.1 Dehalococcoidia bacterium
TGGACCTGGAGCAGGCGCACTGGCGGCTCTCGGCCTACCCGGCCCTGGCCGCTGGGATCCAGGACCGCGGTTGGCTCCGCGAGGGCGCGCCCGCCGACATCATCGTCTACGACTACGAGAATCTCGAGCTCAAGCCCCAGGAGAAGGCTTTCGACTTCCCCGCGGACGAGTGGCGCCGTGTGCGCAAAGCATCCGGCTACCGCTGGACGCTCGTAAATGGTGATGTGACGTTCGAAGACGGGGAGTGCACGGGCGCAACGCCGGGGACGGTGCTGCGCCACGGTACGGCCTGACCGGAGAGGGTCGCGCAAGCGATCCCAGCCCGGCACCGGCGAGGAGGGACGCCTGAGGAATGACCGCGTATATCATCCGCCGCCTCCTCGCGGTGCCGGTCGTCCTCTTGATGCTTTCGCTCGGCGTGTTCTTCATGATCCGCGCCATCCCCGGCGATGTCGTCGATCTGAAGCTCGAACGTACGTACACGCCCGAGCGGGCAGCGGCGCTGCGGGCCCACCTCGGCCTCGACCAGCCCGCCTACAAGCAGTACCCGAAGTGGATCGGGGGCGTGGTGACGGGCGACTTTGGCGACTCGCTCGTGACGGGCCAGCCGGTGATCGACGAGATCTGGCGAAGACTGCCCATCACCCTGGAACTGGGGCTCATGACGCTGTTCATGTCGCTGGTGGTGGGGATACCCGCGGGCATCATCGCCGCCGTGCAGCAGAACCGGATTTCCGATCAGGCGCTGCGCTTGGTCAGCATCATCGGACTTGCGATCCCGACGTTCTGGTTGGCCACCCTCGTCATCGTCATCCCGGCGGTCACCGTGGGTTGGTCGCCACGCTTCGGCTACATCGAGTTCGTCGATGATCCCATCGCCAACCTCAAGCAGTTCGCGCTCCCGGGAGCGGTCGGGGCGATGGGGTTCGCGGCGATCCTGCTGCGGCTCACCCGCGTGCAGATGCTCGAAGTGATGCGCCAGGACTACGTCAGAACGGCGCGCGCCAAGGGGCTGAAGGAATTCACGGTCCTCGGCCGCCACGCACTCAAGAACGCGATGATCCCGGTCGTGACCGTGGTCGGGCTCTCGCTCGCAGGGTTGGTATCGGGCTCGGTGTTCCTCGAGCAGATCTTCTCGCTGCCGGGGCTGGGCCGTTACGCCGTCCAGTCTGTCCAGAGTTCCGACTACACGGCAATCCAGGCGTTCGTACTGCTCATCGGCATCGTCTTCGTGCTCGTGAACCTCATCGTCGATCTCCTCTACGCCGTGCTCGATCCAAGGATTCGCTACTCGTGACGGCGATCGCTGCCCCGGAACTGCCCGTGGCGCGGAGCTTCGCCGGAAAGCAGGCGCGCAGCTTTGCGCGCTTCGCTCGCACCCAGCCCCTGGGTACGTTCGGGCTGACGCTCGTCGTCATCATCGTGTTCGTGGCCGTCTTTGGTGAGTGGCTGGTGCGCTCGGATCCGGACGCGCTCTCGAATGACATCCTCCGAAGCCCAAACGCGAAGCACTGGTTCGGCACCGATCACATCGGGCGGGACTACTACTCGAGAGTCGTCAGTGGGGCGCGGATCACGGTCGCGCTTGCGGTCATCGCCGTGGCGATCGGCTTCGGCATCGGAACCGTGCTGGGCATGGCTTCTGCCTGGGCGCTGGGCTGGTTCGACCTGTTCTTCCAACGGGTGATCGACGCGCTGCTGGCGCTGCCCGGGATCATCCTGGCGCTGGCCCTCGTCGCGGTCTTCGGCCGCGATACCCACGTCCTCATCCTGATACTGACCCTGCTCATCACGCCGGGAGTTACCCGCTTCGCGAGGGGCACCGCGCTCTCGCTCTTGAACGAGCCGTACATCGAGGCCGCGCAGGCGCTGGGGGCGGGGACGCCCCGCATTTTGCTGCGCCACCTCCTCCCAAATCTTCTGCCGTCGGTCGCGGTGGTGGTGACCACCTCGGTCGGCGGGCTGCTGCTGGTCAGCGCGGGGCTGAGCTTCCTGGGGCTGGGCGTGCAACCCCCCACCGCCGAGTGGGGCAAGATGCTGGCGGAAGGGCGCGACTACTATCTCCACGCGCCGTACCTTGCTATCTTCCCCGGAGTAGGCCTGAGCTTGGCCGTGCTGGGCGTGAACCTCTTTGGGGACGCGATCCGTGATGTGTGGGACCCACGCTTGCGAGCCCTCTAGCGCTGGGCTGAGCGAGCGACCGATCCGAACGTAAGAGTGCTCCATAGGAGGCAGGACATGGAAGGTTACTGGGCGAACTATTGGAGGAGCCAGCGAGTCTCGCGGCGCTCCGTCCTGGGAGGCGCGGCGGTTGGCGCGGCCGGGCTTGGCACTCTCGCTCTGGCGGGCTGCGGCGACGACGACGACGACGACGATGGTGGCGGCGACAAGCCAGCTCCAACGCCGCGAGCAGCGGCGACGGGACAGGTCTCGGGGGGCACGTTCAACATCAGCGGAGCTTCGGGCGCCCCTGACGTTTTCGATCCCGCGATCACGATCCTGGGCGGCACCTACGCGCTCGGCCTCAACAAGGTGTACTCAAGGCTGATCCGCTACGCGCCGGACTTCACCATCCTGCCGGACATCGCCGAGCCCCCGGAGCAGCCCGACGCAACGACGTACATCTTCAACATCAGGCCGAACGTCTCCTGGCACGACCTGCCCCCCGCGAATGGGCGCAAGTTCACCGCGGAGGATGCCGCCTTCGGCGTCTCCCGCTTCGCGCGCGACAACCCCGAGTTCATCTTCGGCTCGAAGCTCGATCCGGTGGACAATCACGAGGCCGTCGACGAGTCGACGTACCGGCTAACGACCAAGTTCCCGTTCGCGCCGATGACCTCCATCATCGCCGACGAC
>CAUYZA010000406.1:0-2848 GCA_963577225.1 Dehalococcoidia bacterium
GCACCCCCCAGTCACTCGTGGGCAACGGCTTCATCGCCCAGGGCTTCGACCACTCCTCCTACTTCCGCCGCACCGAAAGTAGCCACGACCCCCGCGCGGCCTTCATCTTTGACGGCATCGACGACGAAATCATCGGCGACTTCGGCCTGATCGGAAACGGCGCCGCCGGTCTCGAACTCGACTGGGCCAGCCGCATCTACGGCACCCCGCCGCACGCACTGATCGTGGCCACCTCGGAAAAGCACACCGACGCCTACATCCGCGTCAATGAGGACATCGGCCACATGCTGCTCTCGATTGGCGGACAAGACGACCCACGCATCCACGCCGATGTCGTCTTCTTCGAGACGCCCAACGGCGGCGCGGTCTTCTCCACCGGCTCGATCGGCTGGATCTCGTCGCTCTTCCACAACGATCACGACAACAACGTCTCGCGCCTGACGCGCAACGTGCTCGATCGATTCCTCGATCCGCAGGCCTTCGAGTAGCTGCCCGCGCGCCGCTGGCGCTACTCCACGCCGATTTCCAACACCGAGCGCGCAACCTCACCGCTCTTCAGCGTCTCGAACGCCTGCGCGGATATCGCGGCGGGCGCATTGATCGCCGCGGTCGGCGACAAGCTTGGCGGCGGCAACCTGGACATGGCGCACATCCGTGTGCGGCTGTCGGCCGACGCGGCTGACGAGCGTCCGGCGGGCTAACGCGAAGTCCGAGACGAAGCCAGCCCCGCCGATCGGTGGGGCCCTCTCTTTGCGCTTGGCGAACCACGGGACGTGCTCTCACGATGACAACATCGTGGATGGATCGATGCGACTTCGTCCAGATCACCCGACGTTGAACAGGACCACGGAGTGGTGAGAACGTCGGTAGGCGTGCATGTAGCTCGTGTACGTGGGGTTGTGTCGCATCGCGAACGCCAGAGAATGTTCGTAGCGGTCGGCGGTCGGCTCCACGACCGACGCTCGGTACGCCGACTCGTGCCCACCTTGCGACAGCCGCACCGATGGCTCCGCTCTCAGATTCCGCAACCAGTCCGGGTCGCCGGTGCCCCGTCCGGTCGAGACGAGGAGCAGACCTTCCTTGTGCCGGTGAACAACACCACCGGGGTGGTGCGCAGCAGGAGGCCCACGCCTCCCGCCCCGATTACGGCGACCGTCGTACCCGGCTCGACACCCGCGGTGTTGATCGCGGCACCAACGCCGGTCATCACCGAGCAGCCCACCAGCGCCGCGATGTCCATACCGATGTCGTCCGGAATCTTGACCAACCCGGAGGCCGGAGTCAGTGAGTACTCGGCGAAGCCGCTCACATTGGCAAGCCGTGTCCGTCGCGCCGAAATCCTTCGCGATCCCAAGTTTGTGCTCGACCATATCCACGGCGATGATCTGCCGCGCGCCGGCCAGCCGTGCCCCCTGGATGATGTTGCCGCTGCGCCGACCCGTCGTCGTCAAGAGCCCGCAGGGGAGCATGCCCGTCTGCATCGTAAGCCGGCCGCGGCTCGCCGCGTAAGCGTGAGGTCGATCGTTCGCCGGATCGGGGCCGAGCGGACTTGCAGCGCACGCATGGGCGGCAACCCCAGCAGCAGGAAGTTGATGCGCTGAAACGAGTTCATCGAAAGCTTCTTCTGCCGGGAGACTACTTGATGGGCTCGCCCCGGCAGCACGATGGGGCCATCGTGTCCAGCGCCGGCGCGTGTCCTAGACTCTACGCGCTCTGTAGAGGAGGCACGTCATGGCCGTCGGCTCGGATCAGGTGACCGCGGGTCTTTTGACTGAGCGTCTTGGGCGGATCGACTCACTGCTGCAACAGCGGTACCTCGACCCGGGCAAGCTCGCTGGCGTGGTTACGCTCGTCGCCCGACGGGGCGAAATCGCGCACTTCTCTGCCCTCGGCGAGATGGACTCCGAGCGTGCCAAGCCCATGGAGCTCGACACGATTGCGCGGATCTACTCGATGTCGAAGCCGATCACGTCCGTGGCCCTGATGACGCTTTACGAGGAGGGGCAGTTCCAACTGGACCAGCCGGTCTCCGACTTCATCCCGGCCTGGTCGGAGCTCGGCGTGTGGCGGATGGGCACCCACCCGAACTGGGTCACCACGACGCCGGAACGCCCCATGACGGTGCGCGACCTGCTTTCGCATCAGGCGGGGCTGACCTACAGCTTCCAGCTCCGGCACCCCGTGGACGCGGCCTATCGCGATCTGGGGATTCTGAACCGCGCTGAAGACTTGGCCTTGCCCGACGAGACGCTCGCGGAGGCGGCGGCCAAGCTCGTCCAGGTCCCGCTCCTCTTCTCGCCGGGAACCGCCTGGAATTATTCGGTGGCGACGGACATCTGCGGGTACTTGGTGGAATTGATCAGCGGGCAGGCCTTTGACGCCTTCCTCGACACCCGGATCTTCGCGCCGCTCGGCATGGAGGACACCGGCTTCCACGTGCCCGATGCGAAGCTCGATCGGTTCGCCGCCTGCTACTCGCCCACCGCGGAGGGGGGGCGCGTCCTGCAAGACGATCCGGAAACCAGCGCTTATCGGCAGCCGCCGCGCTTGCTCTCGGGCGGAGCCGGGCTCGTTTCCACGGCCACCGACTACTTCCGCTTCTGCCAGATGCTGCTCAACGGCGGTGAACTCGACGGCGCGCGCGTTCTCTCGCGCAAAACTATCGACTTGATGACCCAGAACCACTTGCCCCCCGGCGCAAGCCTGGCTACCGCCGTACCGCCTGGTGTGTACGGCGAGCCGACGCAGGCGGGCAGCGGCTTTGGTCTCGGGTTTTCGGTGCTGTCCGATCTGAGTCGCGCGCAGATCGTAGGGTCCGTGGGCCAGTACGCCTGGGCGGGTGCGGCGA
>CAUYZA010000407.1:0-2844 GCA_963577225.1 Dehalococcoidia bacterium
GTGAATTCGAAGCGGCTCCCCCAGAACCCGCCCAGCCGTGTGTTGAAGAACAGATCGAGGGCGTCGTACTGGCTCAGGTCCGTCAGCTCCGCCGCCTTGCTGGCACAGTCCAAGAGAGCTGCGTTCCACGTGTCCCCCAATTCCTCGGTGTACGTGAAGACCAGGTCGCGCAGGTAGTCGTCCCGCACACCGTCCATCTCGACCCAGCCCAGCCACTCCCCCGCCGGCTCGATCGCCCCGTACGACACCTCCTGCCACCAGGCCGTGACGCCCGACCGACCATCTCCCATCAGCACCCGCATCTGCTCGTCGCCGACCGGCGTCACGTTCGCCAGATTGGCGAAGCGACAGCCGATCGCCAGGCGCGGCAGTACCCCGCTCAGGTGCGTTTCATTGCGGTGATCGGCGACGGCCGTTCCATGCGGCGTGGCCACCAGTATCAGCAACAGGCCCGCGAGCAGGAGCAGTACGCGACGTACGCCCCTGCCGGAAATCACAGTGGGACGACGTGGATTTTTCACGCCGAAAGTCTCGCTTCTGCGTATAATTATCTCGTGAGAGCCCGGATCCCGATCCGCCACGTCGCACCGTTCGGCGGAGCCCCGTTCACCGCCGCCGCCCTATTGCCTAAGGAGCTCGCTCCACTCGCGAACTCGCTCTCATGGCACCCGACGCGCGTCGGTTCAGCACGGTCGTTAAACGGCGCACTCGCCCTCGCCGCGCTGCAGGACGTACAGCCCGTCGCGTTCCCAGTCGATGAACATCGGCAGCGTGTCCGGCCCGAAATCGGGCGGCAGCGTCAGGTCCTGCGCCGCGGCCAAGAACGGATCCTGGCCGACCCGGTCGAAGAACTCGTTGAACTCTTCGCCCTCCTGGCGCTCGCGCTGATAGAGGCCGATGAACCGCTCCACCGTCTCCGGCACGCGCTTGGCCGGGATCCGCAGCTTGAGTAACGTGCCCAGCCGCAGCGGATCGTTGTCCTTGTAGCTGCCTGCCAGGAACACGTGATAGGCGGGAATTTGCCGGCGCCCTTGCTTGATCGACGCGCCGTGGAAGCCAATGTTCGCGATGTGGTGTTGCCCGCACGAGTTGGGGCAACCGCTCATGTGGATCCGAATCCGACGTGTCGCCGGGTCGTCGATGTCCAACTGCGCCAGCTTGTCGCGTACCGCCGAGTTCAACCCCATCGAGGACGTGATCCCCAGCTTGCAGGAGTCCGTCCCCGGGCAGGAGATCACGTCTGTGATCTCCCCCGCGTCGTCGCCGCCCAGGTCCAGCGCGTTCAAGTCGCGCCAGACGCCGTAGAGATGCGCTGTCGGGATCCAACGCAGGAGCATGTTCTGGCCCCACGTGACGCGTGCGCGATCATTGCCCCAGTCCCGCACGACATCGGCCAGCCCGTGCCACTGCCGCACGTCCAGGTCGCCGCGCACCGCGTGCGCCTCAATCGAGTGGTAGCCATCTTGCTTTTGCGCTTTGACCGCGCGCTCCACGAAGCGCTCGAAGGCCGCCCGTTCGTCGTCCGGCACCGTCGGCGCATCGGCCCGCGCCGCCGGCGCGGCTGCCTCTTCATCGTCCAGGAAGGCCAGCTCTTCCCACGTCGGCCGCTCTTCCTTGGTCCAGTCCTGCGTCAGGTACTCGTCCACCATCTCGCGGAAGCCCTCAGGCCCCACGCGCGCGACCAGGTACTTGATCCGCGCCTTGTGAATGCTCTTCCGCAGCTCGTCGGCCTCGTTGAAGATGCGCAGCAGCGACTCCGAAAACATCAGGAAGTCGTCCACCGGCACGAACTCGTCGACGACGATCGCGTGCTTCGCCATCGTCGACAGCCCACCGCCCACCAGCACCTCGAAGCCGCGCACCTTTTCCCCGTCGACCTCACGCACCTTGGCGACGAAGGCCAGGTCGTGAATCTCCGCGATCGCGCGGTCGCTCTCGCGGCCGGTGAAGTACGTCTTCCACTTGCGCGGCAGCAGCTGCGTGATCTCGTTGCGCACCCAGTAGCGCACGTAGGCGCCCGCGTAGGGCGTCACGTCGAACGGCTCTTCGTCGTTAATCCCCGCGTAGGCGTCGGCCGTCACGTTGCGCACCACGTTGCCGCAACCCTCACGCGACGACAGACCCGCCTCCGCCAAGCGACGGAACACCGGCCCCATCAGGTCCAGCGGTATGAAGTGCATCTGGATGTTCTGCCGCGTGGTGATGTGCCCCTTCTTGAGCGGCACGAAATCCTCCGCCACGTCGCCGAAGGCGTCCAGCTGCTCGGCCGAGATGCCGCCCATCGGCAGCTTCACCCGGATCATCTGCACGTCCGGCTGGCGCTGGCCGTAGCAGCCCTGCTTCAAGCGGAAGCCGATGAACTTCGCCTCATCGCGCTCGCCGCGCAGAAAGGCTGCGGCTTCGGTTTCGAAATCGTCGAACTCTTGCTCGATGATCGGGATCACCCGTCCCGGCAGGTCCGTTCGTGTCTGGGTCGTCATTGCGTCCCCCATTGCGGTCATTGGTCCCAGCGCAGCCTTGCGCCGAGGGTGCCAATTATAACAAAGCCGACTCGGATTGCCGCTATTCCCCAGAACGCTTAGCGAGTCCGGGCTTCGACCGCAACGATTACCGCATCCGACGCACCAGCGTCCAGACCGCCAGGGACGTCGTGACCACCGCGAATCCGCCCACCGACGCGAACATGTAGCCGATCTGTTCCCAGTCCCAGCCGCTCAGCATCAGCACGCGCAGCCCGCGCAGGATGTAGGTCACCGGATTCAACTCCGCGATCGTCCGCAGCCAGTCGCTGTAGATCGAGAGCGGCGCGAAGGCCGGCGCAAGGAACAGCAGCGGGAAAAACAG
>CAUYZA010000408.1:0-2828 GCA_963577225.1 Dehalococcoidia bacterium
CCGAATCGTCGGTACGGATGTTATTTGTCTGGGGCTAGTGGGTGGGGGCGATCATCGCTTTGATGCGATCGACGTCGACGTTATCGCGAACGATTTGGGCGAGGCAGTCGAAGGCGGATTCACGCGCTTCATGTTCGGAGTGGGTGGTGGCAGGCGCGGGCGACTGAGTAGGGGTGCGCGTGTTTCGCAAGCCTTGGAGGAAGGCCACGCGCAGGGCGTCGTTGTGGAAGAGGCCGTGGCAGTAGGTGCCGGCGATGCGGCCGTTGGGGGAGAGGGCACCGTCGTCGTGGGGGGCGCTTTGAGGGTCGTTGGGGGGGCTATCGGCGGAGCCGCCGTCGAGGCGGAGGAGGGGGTCGAGCGTGGCGCCGTCGACGGGGGCGGTGCGGCCCATGTGGATTTCGTAGCCAGTGACGGTGCTGGTGGTCGCCGTCGACCAGGGTCCGGCGCTCGCGACGACGGTGCCGTGCACTTGTTGGGTGCGTTTGGTTTCGTGGAAGTGCGTCTCGACGGGAAGGAGGGAGAGACCGTCGACGCGGATTCTGGCCGGGCCCTCGACGCCGGATTCGTCGATCAGGGCGCGGCCGAGCATCTGGCAGCCGCCGCAGATACCGATGACGGTGCCGGCGGCGGCGGCGTATTGCTGGATGGCGTCGGCGAGACCTCTCTCCCGGAGGAAGGCGAGATCGGCGATGGTGGCTTTGGTGCCGGGGAGGATCAGGCAGTCGGGCTGCCGAACTGGGCGGGGTCGTCGACGTAGCGGAGGCGGACGTCGGGCTCGCGGGTGAGCGGGTCGAAGTCGTCGAAGTTGGCGATGCGGGGGAGGCGGATAACGACCAGATCGAGGTCGGCGGGAGCGAGGGGCTGGGCCGGGTCGGGCTGATTGGGGGGGGCGTTCGAGGGCGACGCCGTCTTCCTCGGCGAGGCCGAGGTCGTCGATCCAGGGGATGACGCCGAGGACGGGGACGCCGGTGCGCTGTTCCAGGTCGATTAGGGCGGTGTCGAGTAGGGAGGGGTCGCCGCGGAAGCGGTTGATGAGGAAGCCGCGCACCAGGTCGCGCTCGTTGGGGGCGAGTAGTTCCATGGTGCCGACGAGGTGGGCGAAGACGCCGCGGCGATCGATGTCGCCCACGATAAGGACGCTGGCCAGACCGTCGCTCGCTGCGTGGAGCGCGAGTTCCATGTTGACGACGTCGGCCGGGCGCAGGTTGGGTTCGGCGGGACTGCCGGCAACCTCGGCGACGACGACGTCGAACTCTGCGCGCAGGATGGCGAGCGAGCGTTCGACGCTGGGCCAGATACGGTCGCGGCGCTTGAGCTAGTCCTTGGCGTTGAGGGTGCCAGCGGGGCGGCCGTCGATCACGAGCTGGGCGGTGCGGTCGCCCTAGGGCTTGATCAGGACGGGGTTCATTTCGACGCGGGGGGCGAAACCGGCGGCAGCGGCTTGCTGGGATTGGGCGCGACCGATCTCCAGACCGTCCGGGGTGACATCGGCGTTGTTGGACATGTTCTGGGCTTTGAAGGGCACGACGCGGTAGCCGTCCTGGAGCAGGATGCGGCAGAAGGCAGCGGTGAGGACGGACTTGCCGACGGAGGAGGCGGTGCCCTGGAGCATGAGCAGGGGGGCGGGTGCGGACTCAGACATGAGTGGGTCCCGCCGGGATCACGAGTGGCCTGCCCGTTTCGGGGTGCGGAAAGACGGTGACGTGGGGGCCATAGACGGCGCGGACGCGGTCCTGGCGGAGGACTTCGTGCGGGGGGCCGTCGATCACGAGGCGGCCCTCGTGGAAGAGGACGAGGCGATCGCAGTAGGCGGCGGCGAGGGTGAGGTCGTGGACGACTACGCAGACGGTGACGCCGGAGGCGGCGAGTTCGCCGAGCAGGGTGAAGATCTCGGACTGGGCGTCGACATCGAGATTGGCGGTGGGTTCGTCGAGCAGGAGGGTGGTGGGCTCTTGGGCAAGGGCACGCGCGATGAAGGCGCGTCGACGCTCGCCACCAGAGAGGGTGTTGAGGTAGCGATCGGCAAGGATGTCGCAGCCGGCGCGCTGCATGGCGTCGTCGACGATTTTGGCGTCGCGGTTCGATTCGCGGCCGAGCAGTCCGATGTGGGGGTGGCGGCCGAGGGTAACGAGTTCGCGCACGCGCATGGAGTCGGGGGCGACGGGGAGTTGCTGGACAACGGCGAGCTGCTGCGCGACTTGGCGGGCGGTGAGGTCGTGGAGGGGTTGGCCGTGGAGTTGGATAGTGCCGCTCTGGGCGGGGACGAAGCCGGTGATGGCGCGCAGGAGGGTGCTCTTGCCAGCGCCGTTGGGGCCGATGATGCCGGTCAGCTGGGCGCTTGGAAGCGCGAGGGTGATGTCGCGAAGGATCTCGTTGCCGCCGAGCGTGACGTGGAGGGAGTCGATGTTGATCGCTGGTGTCGTTGCACCTGCGGCGGGCTGGTGGGTCGTGGGGGTTGTCATTGGCGGGACGCGCTCTCGCCGTGGAGCGTATGCGTGGCTCGGGAGCGGGCGTGATCGTGTGGTTGTCGTCGTTGGGTTCGCTTCTTTCCCGCCCGCCCGCCCTTAAGAAATTCAAGATCTCCCAAGGGGGGTACCCCCTTGAACCCCCAGCAGAGGACTGTTGTTGCGGGTCGCTCGTGGAAAGCTCGCTCGCGGGTGCCCTCTGCACTTCGGAGCGGAGGGGCGACGGGAGTCGGCGCGGATGGAGGTAGGGTGGAGGATCGCAGCGCGAAGGGAGACTGGGTGGAGGCGTACTGCGCAGGGGGAGGCAAGGCGCCGGGGGAGTGATTCATTCGCGGGGGAGTCGTTGTGGGATCAAGCATGGTC
>CAUYZA010000409.1:0-2821 GCA_963577225.1 Dehalococcoidia bacterium
TGGACGTGCACGACGAACGGGCGCTCACCCGCTGGGACCGCGCGCTGAAAACGAAGTACCTGCCCTACGAGGCCGAACACACGTGGTAGACGGCGCTTCTCCGTCGTCCGCAGGTGGGCAAGATGCTGGTGCTAGCGGAGGCCCCCTGGCGGGCTACACCGTGCTCGACATCAGTCAGATGATCGCTGGGCCCGTCGGCACCGCGCTCTTGGCTGACATGGGCGCGGATGTGATCAAGGTCGAGCCGATCGAGGGCGAGTCCACGCGCCACCTACTGCCGCTCGTGCCGAAGGAGTCCCCGGCCTTCGTGATGATGAACCGCGGCAAGCGCAGCCTGCCTCTCAACCTCGCGACCGAGGCGGGGCGGGAGGTGCTGGCGCGGCTCGTGGCCAAGGCTGACGTCGTGGTCGTGGGCTATCGCCCCGACGTCTGCCGTCGGCTGGGGCTGACCTACGACGACCTGCGCGCGCACAACGAGTCGCTGGTCTACCTGCAAAACACGGCCTTTGGGCCGCGGGGCCCCATGGCCGAGCAGGGCGGCTACGACATCATCGTGCAGGGTCTGTCGGGGCTGGTTGCGCTCAACGGCGGCGTCGATGCCGAAGGCCAGCCGCGCCAAATCATCCCGGCAATCGCCGACTACATGACCGGCGGCCTGATCGCCTGGGCGGTGACCGCGGCGCTGCTGCATCGCGAGAAGACTGGGGAGGGCCAGGAGGTGGAAACGTCGCTGCTGAGCTCGGCTTTGGTCTCGCAACTTGGCCGGGTGCGGCGCTTCGAGATGCTGGATGCGGAGCGACATGCGTCGATGCTGGACGAGATCGCGGAGTTGCGCGGCAAGGGTGCGCCGTGGACGGAGCAACTTGCGACGAACGCCGCCGCGCGGGTGATCTTGGGCAACATCTACTACCGCGGCTATGCGTCCGCCGATTCGTACATTCTCGTCGCCTGTCTCAATAACCCCACGCGGGGACAGTTCCTCAACGTGACCGGGCTGAGCGACTTCCGCATGGTCGACGAGTTTCTGACGTTGCCTGACGATCCCGACGCCGCCTTTCGCGAGCAGGTAGACGCGCTGGTGGCGGAGGCGGAGTCGACGATGCGCTCTCGCACGACGGCGGACTGGATCGCGGACTTCGTCGAGGCGCATGTGCCCGCCGGACCGCTGCTGTTCCCGGAGGAGATCTTCGACGACCCGCAGATCGCGGCCAACGACTATCTCGTGGCGCTGGATCATCACGCACTAGGGCCGTACCTGACGGCCGCCGCGCCGGTGCGGATGTCGGCGACGCCGCTGCCGCCGCTGCGCACGGCTCCGCTGTTCGGCGAGCACAGCGCGGAGATCCTGGCGTCGATGGGCTACTCGGAAGCGGAGACGCAGGCCTTGATCGATGCCAGGATCGTGGCGGCGCGCGAGAGTTAGCGCACGCAGGCGGCGGCGAGGGTACCAATGCGACGCGTTCGGTCGCGGATCTGGAGGTCCGGCGCGAATCCGTTGGTGACGAAGCCCACGGAGAGGCCGGTTTCCGGGTCGCCCCAGGTGACCTGCCCCCCGGCTCCGCCATGCCCGAAGGCGCGTGCGGAGCAGCCGCTGCCGAAGCCGCGCAGGTGGCTGTCGCCGTCGTCGCCGGCCACGACGACGGTCAGGGCGCGATTGACGTGGAGGTCGTTAAGCGCGTCGCGGTGCTTGGTGGGGTCCGTGCGCACGGTGGTGCCGAAGTTGATCGTCTCGGGCTTGAGCACCTGCTCGCCCCCGGCGGTCGCGCCGCCGTTAATCAGTGTCTGGTAGAAGAGGGCCATGTCGGCGGCGTTGGCGAAGCCGCCCCCGCCGGGGCAGCCCGCCCGGCGTTGGGACGGCAAGTTGAAGTGGAGCATGGTGTTGGGGTTGACCTCTTGCCAGCCGCCTTCCGGCGCGACGGGCTCCTCGACATAGACGACGTCGGCGGCGCGGCCATGCTGGTTATCCGGCAAGCCGACGAGCAGGTCTTCGAGGCCGATCGGGTCGAGCAGGCGATTGCGCGTGTAGTCGCGGAAGTCCTGCCCGGTCTTGGCGGTGATGATCTCGGCGAGGATCCAGTGCGCAGCGGTGGGGTGGTATTCAAAACGCGTGCCGGGCTCCCAGTTGAGCCGCCAGCCCTTGATCCGTTCCAGGCGCAGGTCGCGGTCCTCCCACAACTTGGGGTTCATCGGCGCCATCGGGAAGCCGCCGATGTGCAGCATGACCTGCTCGACCGTGATCGCGTCCTTGCCTTCGCCGGCGAACTCCGGCACGACGTCGGCGACGCGCTCGTCGATGGAGAGCAGTCCGTCCTCAAGCAGCGCCCAGACGGCCACGCCGACGACGGCCTTTGTCGAGGAGTAGATGCAGAACAGCGTGTCGTCGGCGACGGGCTTCTCTTCGCCGCCCTGGACGGCGCTGCCGAAGCTGCGGAAGCCGGCCAGCTTGTCCTCGCGGGCGATTGCGACTTGCGCGCCCGGCAGCCCGGCGTCGTCCACCTGCGACTGCACGAAGTCGAACAGGTCTTGCAGGCGGTCGGCATCGATGCCGACGTCGGCGGGGGAAGAGGCGAGATTCGAGGGGTTGGCCATGAGACTGCTTCTCTCAACTGAACAGGTCGCCGGCTAGGCGGAGACAGGTTCGTCGCTGACGATGCCGTTGGCAACCAACGCGTCATACTCGGTGCCGGAGAGCCCGGCTAGTTCGGTCAGGATGGCCTCATTGTCCTGGCCGAACATCGGCGCAGCGGTTGCGCCCTGGAACGGCCGCCGCGATAAGCGCCAGGCCGGACGGGCGGTTGTGTGGCGCCCGACGATGGGGTGG
>CAUYZA010000410.1:0-2820 GCA_963577225.1 Dehalococcoidia bacterium
GCAGCTCGCAGGGGCGCAGAGTTCTCGCTGGCCATCAGGATGACTCGCGATCGTCGATGCGGGCGAAGGCGGCGCGGGCGGCGCGCATGCCTTCGACGCCGCGGGGGAAGCCGCCGTAGCCGGCGAGGGTGACCATGACCTCTTCGATCTCGTCGCGGGTGACGCCGTGGTTAAGGGCGGCGGGGACGTGGAAGACGAGCTCCTGCTCCTTGCTGAGCGCCGCCAGGATGGCGACGACGACAAGACTACGGTCGCGGCGCGAGAGTTCGTCGCGGGACCAGAGTTCGCCGAAGGCGAAGTCGTAGGCCAACTCGCCGACGCCGCCCAGGTTCTCGACCATCGCGGCCCGAGCCGCTTCGGGGTCGGAGGCGGCGCGGCCGGCGGTCAGGGTGCGGAGGACGTCGACGGCGTCGGCGCGGCGCTGGTGGTCGGATTTTTTGGCGGCGAGCTGCCGCGGGTCGGCGTTGGGGAGGGAGTCGAAGAACTCGGTCGCAACCTGCATCGCGGCGTTGCCGAACGGCATTCCGGCGTAGCCGCCGACTTGAATCAGCGCCTCCTCCATCTCCGCGCGGCTGAGGCCACGGCGCAGCCCCGCTCCAAGGTAGGTCGGGAGAAACTGGTTCAAGCTGAGAGTGGCGAGCAAGGTAACGCAAACGAGATTGCGGTCGCGAAGCGAAAGCTGGGATCGCGTCCAGATGTCGCCGCCCATGTAGTCCAGGGCGAGGGAGCCGAAGGCGCCATGGCGATCCTCGAAGGCTCGCTCGAATTGCTCCGGCGTCGTGCCTTCACGGCCGAGGATGCTCAAGACCTCGCGGCCCTGCTTGCGCCGTTCTTCGTAGGTGCGGTTGGTCATTACGTCGCCTCCGGCTTTCGTGCGGCGAAGATAATCGTTCGGGGGATGCTCTTGGCGCGTTCGACGTCGCGCTTCCAGTTGCCGACTTCGCGCTCCGTGAATTCGGGTTCGAGCAGGCGCTCGACTTGGAAGCCGGCCAGGCGCAGCGCGTCGAAGAGGTCCTCGCCGGTGTGGTGGACGACGGTCATGCGGCTGACGTGTCCGTCGTCGAAAGGCCAGATGAATTCGGCGTCGCGCTGGAAGTAGGGCTTGGAGAGATCGTAGCCCTCCTCGCCAAACATGGCGTAGGCGGGGTGGCCGACGCAGAAGGCGAAGCGGCCGCCCGGGCGCAGCACGCGGTGAACGGCGCGGAAGGTGGCCTGGATGTCCTGCACAAACTGAAAGCAATAGGCCGAGAAGGCGAGATCGAAGGAATCGTCGGGCAGCGGGACGAGGTCTTCGACGCGGGCCTTGAGCAGTTCGATCTCGATGCCCTCCTGGTCGGCGAGGCGCTGGGAGAAGGCGAGTTGCTCGGCCGACTGGTCGACGCCGAGCGCACGCGCCGCTCCGGCGCGCTTGAAGGCGATTGTGTTCTGAGCGCCGCCGCAACCAACATCGATCAGGTCCTTGCCCGCGGGGTCGCCCAGCAGTTGGAGTTCATTTTCGGTGGGCGTGCCGGCGCCGTAGTGGATCTTGTCGGTGGGGATGCCGGCCTGGGCCTGATAGTGCTCGGCGATGTCGTCCCAGGTGGATTCCATGTCGACGTGCTCGACGCCGGGGGCGGCGTGGTCGATCGGGAGATCGAGTGCCTGTCGCACGATCGAGTTGACGGCGGAGAGGACGCCCTTGGCGGCGAACTCGTCGGGAGTGAACCATCCGATCTCGTCGTGCTCGTCGGTCGCAAGATTGGCGGGCTCGCCGGTGAGCTGGGCGACGGCGTAGACGTTGATCGCGGCGCGACGGCCGCTGGCCGGCTCTTTGATAAGGGCGGTGTCGAGGAACTGGAACGATTCGACCTCGACGCCTAGTTCTTCACGCAGCTCACGGACGAGGGCGTCGTCGACGTCTTCATCGTCGGCGACGGTGCCGCCGGGCAAGTCCCACAAATCGGGCCAGTAGCGCCGGTCAGCGCGTCGATGGACGAGCAGGTAGCGACCTTCCCCATCGCCGATCAAGCCGCTGCTACCGACCAGCGTGCGCTGCGGGTTGATGGGTGGGTCGTTGGCGGGGTCGTCGATGCCTGACCGCTCCGAGACGGGCACGGCTAGTAGCCCAGGCTGCCGGCGCGCTGCGCGCCGCTGCGCTCCTCGGCCAGGTCGAGCGCGATGAACATGCCCATCGCTTTGTTGACGGTCTCCTCGAACTCGGCCTCGGGCTTGGAGTCGTAGACGATGCCGCCGCCCGCCTGCACGGAGGCGACGCCGTCTTTCATGATGATCGTGCGGATGGTGATGGCGGTCTCCATGTTGCCGCCGAAGCCAAAGTAGCCCAGCGCACCGGCGTAGGGACCGCGTAGGTCTTCCTCCAGCTCGGCGATGATCTCCATGGCGCGGATCTTGGGCGCGCCAGAGACGGTGCCGGCCGGGAAGGTGGCGCGGAAGGCGTCGAAGGCATCCAGTTCTGGCCGCAGGTCGCCCTCCACGTGGGAGACGAGGTGCATGACGTGGCTGTAGCGCTCGACGTCGAGTTGCTGCGTAACGCGGACGGTGCCGGGCACGGCGACGCGTCCGATGTCGTTGCGGCCGAGGTCGAGCAGCATGATGTGCTCGGCGACCTCTTTTTCGTCGGCGCGCAGTTCCGCTTCGATGGCATGGTCCTCTTCGGTGTTGAGGCCGCGGCGGCGGGTGCCGGCGATGGGATGGACGGCGACGAGGCCGTCTTCGACGCGGACCATGAGCTCCGGCGAGGTGCCGACGATCTGGTGGTCGCCCATCTCCAGGTAGTAGGTGTAGGGCGAGGGATTCACGGTGCGCAGGGTGCGGTAGACG
>CAUYZA010000411.1:0-2814 GCA_963577225.1 Dehalococcoidia bacterium
CTCGGCGTCCAGCGGGAAGCCCGTATGCAGGACGGGTTCCACTGCGGCGATCGTCTGCTGGTCGATCATCTCCAGCGCGGCCGGAACGATGCCGCCGCTGACGATCGCGCTGACCGCGGAGCTCGCCTGCCGTACGGAGTCGAAGATGGCTAGCATCGTCTTGACCGACTCCGGCTTTGGCACGAGACGGACCAGCGCCTTCGTCACGACGCAGATCGTGCCCTCGCTCCCGACGACGCAACCGACCAGGTCGTAGCCGGGCACGTCGCGCGTCGGGCCGCCCAGCCAGTGAATCTCGCCGTCCGCCGTGACGATCTCCAGCCCCAGAACATGGTTCGTGGTTGTGCCGTAGGCGAGGGTGTGCGGTCCGCCCGCATTCTCGGCCACATTGCCGCCGATCGTGCAGGCACGCTGACTGCTGGGGTCGGGCGCATAGGCGAGGCCGTGCGGGGCCGCCGCGCTGCCCAAGTCGAGGTTGACGACGCCCGGCTCGACAAGCGCCGTGCGATTCTCCACGTCGATCTCGAGGATGCGCCGCATGCGGTTCATCGCAATGACGATGCCACCTCGCATCGCCAGCGCCCCACCGCTGAGTCCCGTTCCGGCTCCGCGCGGCGTGACCGGCAGCCCGTAGCGGCGGGCGATCTTGATCGTCGCCGACACCTCTTCGGCGTTCTTGGGGAAGGCGATCACTTGGGGCGCCCCGCGGTCGATCGTGCCGTCGTACTCGTAGACCAGCAGGTCCTCGGTTCGCCAAAGCACCGCACGCTTGCCAAGCACGGCTTCTAATTCCTTCGCGACGGGTGGACGTGGGCTCACTTGGGGTCTCCCTTTCGCGAGGCGCTGGGCGAAGGACGGAGACCGGGGTATGCCTCGCCAAGGAACTCGAGGACGGCGGAATTATACGCCTGCGGTTGTTCGAAGTAAGCCGAATGCCCTGCTTTGGGAATCGCGACAAACTGACTGCCTGGCATCGCCTCGTGCGCGGTTCGCATTGCGTCGGCCGGCACGATCATGTCGTGCTCGCCGACGAGGAAGAGCAGCGGCACTCCAGTGCGCTCGAGGACCGGCATCGAGGAGCCGCGCCAGTTCGACATCCCCGGCGACGGCGCCAGGAACGTCTTCGGTCGGCGCGGGTTGACCGCGTTCATGCGCAGGTAGAGCCAGTGCAGATCGGGGCGCTCCGAGCGCGTCTGCTCCGACATGGCGCGCGCGCGCAGACTCTGGCCGGCGATCTTCTCCGCGTGCTTCGCCTGGATCGCTCGAACGTCGTCGTTGACCGCCCCGCCGAGCGTGCCCGACAAGATCAAGGCCCGGATTCGGTCGGGAAACTGCCAGGCGAACGGCGTCGCGGTACGTCCTCCCATCGAGTGGGCAATCATCGCGAACTGGTCGATTTCGAGATGCGCCAGGAGCGCGTGTAAGTCGAGTGAGAAGGCGCGCCGGCCGGGTCCGCCGGGAACGTCCTTGGAGAAGCCGAAGGCGCGATGGTCGAATGTCACGACCCGATATCGCTCTGCCAAGACGGGGACTTGCTGCCACCAGACCAGGTGGTTGCCACCCGCCCCATGGGCCAGGATCAGGGTCGGCGCCTCAGGGTCGCCGTACTCCTCGTAGTAGAGATCGATCTCGTTCGCGTGCATGTACGGCATGGCCGAACTTTACGCCGCCGCTCAGTCGCAGTCATCCCCCATCACCCCATTGAACAGAGGTGCGGCGCGTCTGCTTGTCAGGACCCAGTCGACTGCGCCGCCTCAAGCACCATCGCCAGCGCCCGCTCCGCCGTCAGCGCCTTGTTTCCCACCCGGTCCGACTCCCACACCCGACGCTCCGCTCGCTCGCGATCTCCCGGCCCCACGACTGCGATCCAGACCAACCCGATCGGCCGTTCCGCGTTTCCTCCCGTCGGGCCGGTGATGCCGGTCTCCGAGACGGCGATGTCCACGCCTAGCGCCGCCCGCGCGCCCTTCGCCAGAGCGAGCGCCGCCTCCTCGCTGACGGATCCGTGCTCCTTCAGCAAATCCCGATCGACTCGGGCCAGATCTCGCTTGGGTGGGTTGTGATACGGCGTGATGCCACCGATGAAGACCGCGCTGCAACCCGGCACATCGGTGATCAGCGAGCCGATCAGGCCACCGGTGTCCGTTTCGCAGGTCCCCAGAGTCACCCCACGAGTCTTGCAAGCCTGCAGAACCTGCTTCGCGAGCTCTACGCCAGTCTGATCGCCCATCACCGCCTGCCTCCTCACGTGACGGCCCAGCCTAGCGTGGGCATGAACGCCCCCATGACGCGCTCTCCCCTCCACGACAAAGCCCGGGCCATTGCCCGGGCTTCTACAAGCTGGACGGTCTGCGTCGCGCTATTCCTCGTCCCCGTGCGACTTGTCGATCCCGAAGGTCAGCCACATCAGCCCGCTGAACAGCACGAGGAACGGCGCCAACAGCATCGCAAACATCGCCCAGTCCGACGCACCAACGCCGTTGAGACCGCCGTCTCCGACATCACTGTCGATGTAGACGACCTCTTCGGTCACCGGCGCTGCCACGTCTTCCGCGGAAACACTCGGGATTGTCAACAGCACCACGCCCAGCAGCAGCGCGCTGGCCAAGACCGCCAAGACCAATGCTCGACTCAGGTCAGACAGGGCAGCGGTTCGCATGGCACTCTCCTCGGCGCGTCGTTGGACGCGTCATCACTCTAATTGTGGGGACCCGTCCCCCCAGCGGCAACCCCCGACCGCAACCACTCGCAGCTTTACTCCAGGACGCCGGCCGCCTCGAGTTCGTCCACCTTTGAGCTGCTGTAGCCCAACAG
>CAUYZA010000412.1:0-2807 GCA_963577225.1 Dehalococcoidia bacterium
GAGTTCTTGGCCAACGCGAGGCAGCTGACGCTCGATGCGGCCTACGTCCAGGATCACGCGCGGTTGATCGAGCTCGCCGAGAGCGTGCAGTCGTTGCATGGCGACGTGTTGGCGGCGGCGCAGGCGAGCGACTTCGTACAGCTGACGTTGTTGGAGAGCGCGCTGCTGGTCGACGACGCGGTGTTCCGCGCGACGACCAGCGCCGCGAGCTGTGACCTGTTTGGGATTGGCGGACCGCCCTGCGGAACAGCGAGCGCGGCACCGAGCGATGGCTACGGCGCCGCCGTCTTCAGTCTACTCAGGGATTTCGCGTTGCAATCCGTGCCCGCGGGCATCGATCCCTGGAACCCGTTGCCGACTGAAGAGGAGACGGCGTCCGCCATGGGCGCGCTGGCGGAGCAGCGTCGGGCGGCCATCAGCGCAATCGTCGCGGGGCTAGACGCATTGGTGCCCGATGCGGCACAGGCCGACGACCACGCCGTGCTGGTGAACGTCCTGACGGAGCGGGTAGAAATCGAGCAAGGCCTGGTGGACTCATACGCCGCCGGTACGCTCGGCACGCTGGCGCCGGATGGCCCCGAAGTCGCGGCCTGGACGACGAACATCTGCCGTCTGGCGAGTGAGCTCTCGCCGGAGGGATATAGCGCTGCTCATGTGGGCCACGCCGCCCGCGCCCGACAGCCCACCGCCTGGAGCTCCACCCAACCCGTTTGAGCCGATCGAAGAGTGCTTCGCGGCGGCGGCTGGATAGATCGTCGCGTGTCCGGTCCGTCTTACTCGTTGAACATGGACGTGCGGCCGCCATCGACGACGAGATCGTGCGAATTGACGAAGCGGCCCGCGTCGCTCGCCAGGTAGAGCGCGGCTTGCGCGATGTCCTCGGCGAAGCCCGCGCGAGGCAGCGGAGTCGCCTTGGCAAGGTTTGCCGTGAGCTTGGCCATCTTCGCGGCGTTCTCGTCGTCGGAAAGCGTGTTGGCGCGCTCCGAGCCACCGTAGAAGATCGGCGTGGCGATGGCGCCAGGCGAGATCACGTTGACGCGAATGCCAAGCGGCCCCAACTCGACGCCGGCGAGCTTTGAGTAGTGCGTCAGCGCGACCTTCAACGCTGAGTAGAGCGGGTTCCCCTGTCGATAGCGCAGCGCGGCGATGCTTGAGTTGTTGATGATCGCGCCGCCGCCGTTCGCCTTCATTGGTTCGATCGCGTAGCGCATACCCAGCATGATGCTGCGCAGCAGGAGATGGACCCCGTAGTCGATCTCCTCCGCGGTGATGCTCTCGAACGCCCCCGGGGTCTGTCCTCCGGCATTGTTGAACAGGACATCGAACTTCCCGAAGCGGTCGAGCGCGAGATCGATCGATGCCTTGATATCGGCCTCGCGCATGACGTCCGACTCGTGATAGAGCGCGTTCGATCCGAGCCGCTCGGCGAGCGCGTTGCCCTTCTCGACCGAGCGTCCGGTCAGCACAACCTTGGCGCCCTCGGCGACGAAGAGTTCCGCCGTCGCGGCGCCGATCCCGCTGGTGCCACCGGTGATGACGGCAACTTTGCCCTGCAGCCGTTGGCTCATCGAATATTCTGCCTCTGCACGAGCCGCCCCGGGGCTACCTACTCGCGCGCGAGGAACTCGGCCAGCACCTGATGGAAGTGGCGGATTTTGGTCTCGCCGTAGTCGCCAAACTGCACGAACTCCCGCGATGTGGCGTGCAGGCCCCGCTGCACGCTGGGCAGGTTGTACGTGTCCTGGTTGAAGACCTTGGCGAGCATGCCCAGCTCGGGGGCCTCGGTCCAGTCATCGTCAACGTCGAGCCAGTGGATAGGAGCTGCATCGGGCCGAGGCTTCCCCACTGGGGCGGGCGCGAAATACATGCACTCCATGATCGATTCATCTGGATTGTTCCCGTGCGGGCGGAAGCGATAGACGATCCGATTGAAGGCACCCCAGGGATGCCAGTTGGGAAAGACCGTGAAGTAGATCGAGTCGACCAGTTCTGCGTCGCAGACATCGTCGATCATCGCGCCGGTCTGTTCCCGGAGGTGGTCTCGCACCCGCTCAGCCGCAGCGGATCGAGGTGACAACTCGTTCTGTGCGCCTTCGCCGCGCGCGATGGCGCGCCGGGCGTCTGCGGCTGCTCCGGTGGAAGAGGCCTGCGCTGGTGGTGGCAGCACCGCCCCACCCACCCAGTTGCACATCTGGGGATCGGCCTCGCCTAGCTCGCCGTCTACCCAAGTTCCGTCCGTGCGGAAGATGCCGGCGCGACCATCCGTCGCTGTGGCCTCCACCAACCCGTCGTCGACCCGTGCGTAAACCGTGCCGCTGAGGGGGTGCCGCAATAGTTGAGGCCGCGCGTCGGGCAGAACGTCCCATTCGGGCATGCCGACCAGGTGAGGGCTGGGCACGGCGTTGGGGCTGATCGCGCGCGAGTAGTGCGTAAAAGCGTCGTACTTGGAGTTGGCGTCGCCGATCGTGCCCAGGATCTGTGGGTGCGTTGCCAGAACATGATAGGCCTCCATGAAGGCCTCTTGCGCCACTTTCCAGTTGCAACGCAGCACCTTGGCGACGTGGGCTTCTTTGTAGCGCCGCTCGTAGGGCAGGGTCGTGAAGTGATCCTCGAGATCGCCAAAGAAGTCGTCGATCGGCTCCGCGTCTGGGTCGGGGTTGATGAAGAGGAAGCCACCCCAGCGGCCGATCCGAACCTCCGGCAGGGACTGGTTGCGGACGTCGGCGCCCTCGAAGTCCCATTCGCAGGGGACCTCCTTGGAGCTGCCGTCCAGATTCCAGCACCAGCCGTGGAACGAGCAGCGCAGG
>CAUYZA010000413.1:0-2800 GCA_963577225.1 Dehalococcoidia bacterium
TTCAGGTACAAGTCAATTATTGGAGACCGCGGGCCAGCAGAGCTGGCCAAGCGCTTGCGACTGCGTCGGCCGCGGCTTCGTGCTCGGCATCCAAGGGCGCAGGAATCCGAGGCGCTGATGGCTTGCAATGTCCTCAACCGAATGGCGGATCTTGGAATGCCAGAATCCCTCGTAATCGGTACCTGAGAGAAGTTGCAGAGTGGCGGAGCTGCTGCCGAAACTCGATTCGTGCAACAACGCCCAACCTCGACGGGTGCGTAGCCCAGATCGCTCGAGTAGTTGAGACTGGCCTCGCAGTAGCCGTCTTAGCTACAGTCATCTCATACGGAGGACGAGACGGCGATGAAGCTGCGCGTAAACGGCGAACTCCACGAACTCGGCGACGACTACCGGCAGGCGCCCTTGCTCTGGGCGCTCCGAGACGGACTCGGCCTGGCGGGCACCAAGTACGGCTGTGGCATCGGCGTCTGCGGCTCGTGCACGGTCCACCTGGACGGAGCGCCCGTGCGTTCGTGTCTCATCACCGCCGAGGGCGCGGCCGGGCGAGACGTGCGCACGGTCGAGGGGCTCGCGCAGAACGGTCGGCTACATCCGGTACAACGCGCGTTCATCGAGGAGCAGGTGCCGCAGTGCGCCTGGTGCATGAACGGACAGATGATGACGGCCGCTGCGCTGATCGCGAGCAACACGACTCCCAGTCGCGAAGAGATCGTGGCCGGCATGCGGGGCAACTACTGCCGCTGTGGTTGCTACGCTCGGATCCGGACGGCCGTAGCCAGGGCGGCCGAGCTCTCGCGTGAGACCGAGCGTGGCTGAGCAAGTCGGCCGACGCTTCCGCGTCACGCGCCGGGGCCTCCTGATCGGGGCCGGGGTGACTGGCGTCGGACTCGCGGTGGGCGTTGCCGTCGGCCGGAAGCCGTTTTACCGCGTGGTCGCGGGATTGTTCGCCGCCGGTTTCGGGCCGGGCGAAGGGTCCGATGATCCTGCGCTCTGGTTCGAGGTGCTCCCCGACGATCGGGTGCGCATCATCATCCCGAAAGTAGAGATGGGCCAGGGCGTGCACACAGCGCTGGCTCAAATCGCGGCTTCCGAGCTGGGCGCCCGGTTCGATCAGCTGGACGTGGTGCAGGGCGGCACTCATCTGGGTCCGCCGGATGGGATGGGTAATAAAACGGCCGGCAGCCTGTCGATCGCAACGCTGTGGCTCCCACTGCGCCGCGCGGCGGCCCTGCTGCGTGAGATGTTGCTCCTGCGCGCGGCGGAGGCACTCGGCAGCGGTCGCGGCCGACTCGTTGTCGCCGAGGGAAGCGTGCGTGGCCCGGACGGCGCCATCACGTTCGGGGAAATCGTCGCGCTGGGCGGGGACTGGCCCGAACCCGACGCCGATCCCGAGTTGCGAGACCTTCCCGAACTCGAACTGGTCGGGAAACCGGTTCCCCGCGTCGACTTCGCAGACAAGCTCTCCGGCAAACCGGTCTACTCCTACGACATGCGCGCGGAGGGCATGTTGTACGGCGCCGTTGCCCGTCCGCCGACCCTCCAGGCGCAACTTCGCAAGGCCGCGCCCGGTACGGCGCCGGCACAACCCGGCGTCGAGAGAGTCGTGATCGAGGAAGGCCGCGGCTTTGTTGGAGTCGTGGCGCGAACCCGGCATCAGGCCGCGCAAGCACTGCAGTATCTGGAGCTCGACTGGGATCTCGGGCATCCGTTTCAGCAAGCCGAGATCGATGGGTTGCTCCGTGTCGAAGACGGCGAGGGGGCTTCGCTCCAGCGGAAGGGCGACGTGGCGCGAGTGCTCGCAGCGGGACCGATCCTCGAGTCCGAGTACCAAACACCGCTCGCGGCACACGCGCAGTTGGAACCGCGGGCGGCGCTCGCGGACGTGCGCGACGAACGGGTTCGCGTGGTCGCGTCCACTCAGATACCCGGTAGCGTTCAGTCCGACGTGGCCGAAGCACTGGGATTTGCGGCTGACCAGATCGAAGTCACCCCCGCGTACATGGGCGGGGGCTTCGGACGCGGGACGGGGACAAAGGCCGCGGTGGAGGCGGCCCTGCTGTCTCAGGCGGTGGGCCGCCCCGTCCACGTGGGCTGGACGCGCAGTGAGGAAATGAAGCACGGCTATTTTCGGCCTCCGACGCGCAGCCGCTTTCGCGCGCGGATAGAGGGCGGTCGCATCGCGGCGCTGCAACACAACCACTCGAGTGGGTCCGTCTTTCTCGGCGACTCCCGGATGTTGTGGTTCCTGGGCGCAGACCCCGGCGCCTGGAAGGGTTCGTACAACCGCTACCGCATCCCCAACCACGAACTCAACTCGCACACGGCCATGCTCCCGGTCGCCACGGGCCCCTGGCGCGGGCTCGGGCTGTTCCCGAACGTGTTCGCAACGGAGAGTTTCATGGACGAGATGGCGTTCGCGGCTGGCGTAGACCCGCTGCGGTTTCGCCTTGCGCACCTTGGCGACGATGACGAAGGGCGCCGCTTCGCGGGCGTGCTCGAGGCCGTCGCCGAACGTTCGGGCTATGGCCAACCGCTGCCCGCCGGGCGAGCGCGAGGGATCGCCTGCTGCAGCTACCACGGTACCGTGGTCGCGCTGGTCGTCGAAATCTCCATCGCCAAAGACGGCGAAATCCGGGTCCACCGCGCCACCGAGGCGGTCGACCCGGGACTCGTGATCAACCCCGACGGCGCGGTCGCACAGGCGCAGGGATCGATCGTGATGGGATTGAGTTCGACCCTGATCGAAGAGATCTCAATCAAAGACGGGGCAGTCGAGGCCGCGAACTTCGACGCGTACCCG
>CAUYZA010000414.1:0-2783 GCA_963577225.1 Dehalococcoidia bacterium
GCAGCGGCTCTTGGAGATCCCGCTGCCAGCACCCGTCTTCGGATTTGTCGCGCAGGCCAGCGTCGCGGCCGCACGCCTCTTTAAGACGACCCCCATGCTCGATCAATCCCGCTACCTCGAGCTCGTCCAGCCTGCCTGGGTCTGCGACAGCGCCGCCCTCGAAGCCAGTACGGGTTGGGCGCCAGCCACGAGGTTGGACGACGGCCTTGCCGCCACGCTGGCCTGGTACCGTGCCAACGGCTGGGTCTGACCGTGCAACTGCCATGACCCCTTCACCAACCGGGTCTGACCGCCCCACGCTCTCCCTCGACCTCGACGGCGTGCTGGCGCGGCCACCATTCGGCCGCAACCCCAGCGCCAATCGCGACACGTCGCTCTTGCCGATGCCTGGCCTGCCCCCCGGTCGCCGCAGACCGCCCGGCAATATCTGGGATCGACTGCTCGGCATGACGTATTTCAGGCTGCGCTATCGCGCGCGCTCGGCGATGCCCGGCGCCGCTGACCTCGTGCGCGCCGCGGCCGTGCAGCATCGCGTTGTCGTCATCACCGCCCGTAACTGGCGTGGCCGCAGTGCTACGTTGGCTTGGCTCCATCGAGCCGGCCTGTTTGATCACATCGACGAGCTGATCTGCAACGACACGGGACTCCCCCCCCCTCAGTTCAAGGCCTGGGCGGTCGCCGAGCATGGCGTCCAGCGCCACGTCGAGGACGACCCCGCGACCGCCGCTCTCGTGGCCCGCCTTGATGTCGCTGTGGACCTAATCGACTGGCCCTGGAATCGCGAGCTCGACTACCCGCCGGCCGTCACGCGCCACGCCAATCTTTCCGCGCTGGCCGTGGACCTTCGTCGCCCCCGGTGATTGCGCGCGGGCGCGTGCGGCCGCCGCTGGTAGGCTCCGGACATGTCCACGCAACCGACAGATGGCTCCCCGGAGCCCGCGCGGACACGCGCGAAGCGGAGCGAACGCGTCTTCGCGATTCATGCGCCGCCGACGGTCGTTTGGCGTCACCTCCGAGCGGAGATCGCGGAGGGGCAAGCGTCGGACAAGGTGCGCATCCAGCACGAGGAGCCGCCGCGCCAGATCGTATTCTGGGTTCGCATGGGTTGGGGCCTGGAAGTGCGCTACGACTACCGCATCAGCGTGGAGCCCGCCCCCGCCCCCGGTCCGCAGCGCGCGGGCCCGTACTGCGAGGTCGCCGTGGAGGTCAGCCCGGTTGGCATCCGCCACGCGTTCGCCAACATGCTCGCCTTGGGCCGCGGAACCACCCCCTATCTGCTCGCCGCCACGCAGGGACTCGCCAATCTCAAGGAGACCGCGGAGGCCGATCCGGCCGCCAAGCTGCCACCGACATAACTCGGCCGACAGCCCCAGATCTAGCGCCTCGGCGCGCCGAACGTCACGCCCCACAGTAAATAGTGGTTTGCGGGCGTGAATTTGAAGCGAATTTGCCCGACGCGCCGTTGACTGCAGCGCGTTGGCTGCCGATGATCATGCAGGTGGCGCGGTTGGGGCGCACGAGGATGCTCGTGGGGATTTTGCGCCACGCGACGATGCGAGCTGGATTGACGCTGGCCGCCATCTCCGCCGCCCTGCTCCTGCTGAGTACTGCGCTGAGCCCCTCGCTGCACGCGGAAACCCCCGCGAATCCCGCTGACCTCAGCCCGTTGATCCGAATCGACGAGGCGCTGCGCGGCATCGTGCTGGGCCAGGACGGGCTCGCCCTGCGCCGCGTTGAGGGCGCCCATGTCGGCACTGGCGAGACCTCGGTCCGGACCGACGCTGTCGGCCGCTTCCACATCCCCGCTGGAATCCGCACGAATCAACTCAACGTCGTGGCACCGGGCTACGAAGTCGTCCGCAGCGTTACGACCGCCGCCTACGCCGTCGTCTTCATGTGCCCGCTCGACGTGCGGGCCATCTACCTGCCTTACGACGAGCTTCGCTCCGAGTCCGTGATCGACTGGGTGCTCGGCTTGGCGCGGGCCGGCACGATCACATCGCTCGTCGTGGACGTCAAGGATGAGCACGGCTCTGTGCTGCCGTTGGCGGCGACGGATCAGGTGCGCGACATGAATGCGGTCCGCGCCACGGGAACCGATGTCGAGGGCTTCCTTGAGCAGTTGGGCGACTTGGGCATCTACCGCATCGCCCGCGTTGTCACCTTCCTCGATGGCCGCTACGCCTTCGCCTTCCCAACCGACGCGCACCGCGGCAACGATGGCGCGATCTTCCGCGACAGCCTCGGTCTGGCCTGGAGCAACGCCTTTGCTGAGGGCGCTCGCCGACACAACATCGAGATCGGCGTGCAGGCCGCCCGTTGGTTCGAAGAGATCCAGTACGACTATGTTCGCTTCCCCACCGACTCGGGCGTGGTCGCCCGCAACAACGCAAGTGAGCAGTCGCGTTCCGCTGCCATCACCGGATTCGCGCGTGATGCCGCAGCTGCCCTGCACGCGGTGGGCGCCGCTGTTTCAATCGATACGTTCGGCCAGACCACCGTCATCCCCGGCGACGGCGGCATTGGCCAGATCCTCGAAGACCTGGCCCCGCACGTCGATTACTACTCGCCGATGGTCTACCCCAGCACCTGGACGACCGGCTGGTTCGGCCTCAGCTACCCGCCCTCCGATCCGTTCACCGTGGTCAAATCGTCGATCGAACTGGCCGTCGCCCGTGTGAAGCCGTTCGGCAACATCCAGGTCCGGCCCTGGCTGCAGGATTTCCACGACTACCAAGAGCAGAAACTGTTTTACGGCATCGATCGTGTCCGTGCCCAGATCG
>CAUYZA010000415.1:0-2780 GCA_963577225.1 Dehalococcoidia bacterium
GGAACCTGGGCGAGGAGAACACGAACACGGACGGGGAGCGACAAGACTTTGCTGCGTTCATTCGTGAGCTCGATCCCTACAACCACCCGATCGTCGTGCACACCTTCCCCGGTGCGTACGACCGGATCTATACGCCGCTGCTGGGCTTCGCGGCCTTTGAGGGCCCGTCGCTCCAGACCAATGACACCCATACCCAGACGCTGCGCTGGCGCGAGCGATCGGCCGCCGCCGGACGGCCTTGGATCGTTTCGCTGGATGAGATCGGACCGGCGCGCGACGGAGTGGTGCCCGACAGCGTCGATCCGGGGCACGACACGGTGCGGCGCGACCATCTGTGGGGCAACCCGATGGCAGGGGGCGCCGGAGTGGAGTGGTACTTCGGCTTTTCTAACCCGAACAGCGATCTCAACCTCGAGGACTTTCGCTCGCGCGACGCCCTCTGGGACCAGACGCGGATTGCGCTGGGGTTCTTCCAGCGCGAGCTCCCCTTCATCACGATGGGCCCACTCGACCAGGCGAGCAGCGATCCGGAAGACTACGTCTTCGCCGATCCGGGCGTGGTTTGCGCCGTCTAACTACCGCAGGGCGGCGAGTCGATGATCGATCTTGTTACGGGCTCGTACGCCGTGCGTTGGTACAACCCGCGCAGCGGTGGGGCTCTGCGCAATGGCACGAGAGCGGCCGTCAGTGGAGGCGAAGACGTCAGCCTGGGCCGTCCACCTGAGGACGATGGACAAGACTGGGTTGCGCTGGTGACCCGATTGAGCGGCTAGAACCGGGAAGCAGCATTGCGGAGGAAGCGAATGCCACGTGACCCGACCTACCTCGCACGGTTCGGGCTGACCGTCGCGGAGGAGTACGCACGCTACTTCGCTCGATAGGCTGGCGGCGGACGTCTGTCAGTCCGTCGGTCGCAGGCGCCGGAGGTGGCGATGCGCGCAGTGGTGCTCGTGGGTGGGGCGGGAACGCGCCTGCAGCCCCTGACGCAGGGCGTGCCGAAGGCGTTGGTGCCGGTCGTGGGGCGCCCGCTGATCGAGCACGTGCTGGCTGGACTGAGGCAGTATGGCATCACCCGGATCAGCTTCGGCCTGACGCGGACCAACGCGGCGATCGAGCAACATCTCGGATCCGGTGGCGGCTTGGGGCTGCAGCTGGACTACGTCTACGAGGACGAGGCGGTTGGCTCCGGCGGCGCGATCCGCAACGTCGCGGCGCGTTGGAGCGAGCCGTTCCTGGTGCTGAACGGCGACATCATCAGCGACATCGATTTCGGCGCTTTCATCCGCTTCCACGCGAAGGGTGAAGCCGCGGTCAGCATGGTGCTCTGCGGGGTGGAGGATCCGTCTCGGTATGGCGTCGCGTTGTTAGACTCAACCGGGTCGATCACGGAATTCGTCGAAAAGCCGGCACGCGAGGTCGCGCCCTCGCACCAGATCAACGCTGGCGTGTGGCTGTTCGATCAGGCCGTGTTGGCGCGAATTCCGGCCGCTGGGTACAGCCGAGTGGAGGACGAGTTGTTTCCGCGGCTGATCAGACCGGACGGCGGCGGCCTGCGAGGCTTTCAGCATCTGGGCTACTGGATGGACGTCGGCACGCTGGCGTCGTACCACCAGGCGAATATGGATCTGTTGCGAGCGCCGTTGGGCCTTGAGGCCAGGGGCGAGCGCGATTTGGCGCGAAGCGGCCCAGTGGTGATCGATCCTTCCGCGACGGTCGAGCCGGGCGCGGACCTCCGCGGACCGCTGATGATCGGTCCCGGCTGCCGGATCTCAGCCGGCGCGGTCGTGCGCGAAAGCGTCCTCTGGGACGGAGTGCGGATCGGCGCCGGCGCCTTCGTGGAACGGGCGGTCCTGGCGACGGGAGTCTCAGTCCGGTCCCGGGCGCGGCTGCTGGGCGGTGTTGTGCCGGCGGGTGAGGATTTGGCTCCCGGCGAGGCGGTGGCGTTCGAGTTTTAGCGCCCGCGTTTCGTCACGGCTGGAGCCGTGGGTCGGAACAGAACTGGCGAGCGTCAGCATTGCCGATGACGTTGCGACGACGTTAGTCGTCGGACCCCGCCGCGGGGAGGCGATCGTTCTCGGCGCGCAGGGCTGCCGCGACCCGCATAAGGGCCTCGAATTCCTCGGCCTCGGCATCGTCGCTTGGCGCGAGATCGCGCCAAGCCGTTCCCGCCAGAATGCGCTCGATCGCGGAATCCAGCCGCTGTGCCGGGTCGTCGCGATCGTGGGGGGAGAGTTCGGTCATCTTCGGGCCGATCATGCCGTCGCGAACAGAGTGATTGTGGCCGCCGCCGAACCTGTCAACGGACTGCGGCGGCGCTGGGGGTGTCCCGGATGGAGGCCGCCGGCTGCTGCCAGCTTTTACCCGTTCTGTCATCCGGCTCCAACGGTAGCGTGACGGAGCAGCGACACTGATACAGCGATGAAGCAGAACGGCCGCTGGCAGATCACGAACAAGACGTATGCCCACACCGGCGGCGAGCCTCCGGCGTAGCCCTAGCGCCGGACCCGAGCGGCGTCCGTGACCGTTACCGTTCAAGCACGGTGTGACGGGATACGTACGTGGTTTCGGGAGTGCGCATGTCAGAGCTGGTGATCCGGGCGGCGAGCGACGCCGATCTGCCGCAGCTGACGGAGATCTATAACCACTACATCGTCAACACGGCCTTCACCTTCGACGTGGAGCCGTTCAGCGTGGAGCGTCGCCGCGCCGAGTGGTTCAGCCACTATGGACCCAGTGGTCCCTATCGTGTGCTGGTGGCTGCCGGCGGCGGAGGCGTCGAG
>CAUYZA010000416.1:0-2780 GCA_963577225.1 Dehalococcoidia bacterium
CACATATCCCACAGAGCACCGCAGGCTGGTCGTGCTGGTCAAGCGGCCAGGCTTGTGGTGGATGCTCGGCCAGTGCCATATGGCAGTCATAACACGGGTACCACTTGTGACAACACTACGCGCGACTAATCGGCCTGATCGGCCATCAGCTCGACCGCCCGACTTCGCCGATCATGCCGGGACGTTCTGGGTGCCCGCCTAGCTCTCGCAGCCAATCCCGTCGCGATCCCCATCAAACCGATGGGGATCGGACCCTAGGATGGACCGCTGAGTCTCCGGATCACACCGTCTGGTAGTCTCTCCCCATCCAAAGATGGGGACCCTCGGTACGACCCGGGCGATCGACGATCGCTGCTCATAGGGTCCGGCCCAACCGCCGGCTGGCATCCTAGTGCTGCTGTGCCTGGCGCTCGCGGCGGGCGCGCCCACGCAGGCGGAGTCAACGACGCGCACCGTACCGTTGAGTGCCGGCTGGAGCGCGGTCGTCTACACGGGTCCCGATGTGGGCGATTCCAGAAGTCATGTTCCGCTGCCGAGTCATTTGGGGGTACCAGGCGAATGACCCGGGTTGCGATTCTCGGTGGTGGAGCGGCGGGGATCAGCGCCGCGCGGTCGCTCCAGGCGGCTGGGCACGAGGCGCGGATCTTCGAGGCGCGCGATCGGCTGGGTGGGCGCGCTTACACCGACTACGAACTGGCCGCGCATCCGGTGGAGATGGGAGCGGAGTTCATCCACGGTGATGCGGTCTCGGCCGCGGCGACGTGGGAGTGGGTCCGGGAGTTCACTGCGCCCACCACTGGGGAGGCGCATCGCTACGAAATCTGGTCGCAGTTAGAAGGGAAGCTGGTCGACGGCACCACGCTGCAGGAGGCGTTCGGGACAGAGCCCTTGTCGTCGCTGTTCCAGCTGACGAAGAGCTGGTTGGAGGCCGGTGGCGAAGACGTGTCGCTGGCACAAATTTTGGACACCACCTGGGACGATCATTTCTCGCCGCCGCTGAACGACGAGCGACGGCATCTGATCGCGAACATGATCGCGGAGTTGGCGGCCACGGACATTGAGGAGCTGGGGGCGTACCAGCAGAAGGAGTCCGCGTACGAGGGGGATGCGCCCGACCTGATGAAGGAGGACTTTGCGCATTGGCGCCTGCTGAACGGATATACGCAACTGATGCAGCAGGCTGCGATTGGGCTGTCGGTGTCGCTCTCGGACCCGGTCTCGCGCGTGCGCTGGGACGATGAGGCGGCTGAGGTGGTGTCGGCGTCGGGATCGTCACGCTGGGATCGCGTGGTTGTGACGTTGCCATTGGGTGTGCTGCGGAGCCGATCAGTAGAGTTCCTGCCCGAGCTGCCGGAAGAGAAGCTGCGGGCGATTGAGGGACTGAACACGGGACACATTAACAAGGTGGTGCTGAAACTGGACCGCGTCTACTGGCCGCCGGATCTGACGTTTCTCTGGACGCCGCAGAGCACGCAGCTGTGGTGGCGGCCGGGTCAGGGGCAGGAGGATGAGGAGCCACTGCTATCGGCGTACACCGGTGGCAGCGATGCGGCATCGTTCGAGGCGTGGGACCAGGAATCGATGATTGAGGAGGCGACGCGGCAGTTGGGTGACATTTTGGGCGAATCGTTGGGCGGACACGTGCTGGGCGGACGCTTCTTGGCCTGGGGGACAGAGGACTATACCCGGATGGCCTATTCGTCGGCGCCGGTGGGCGCATCGGGACTACGGGCGTCATTGGCGGCGCCCGTCGGGTCATTGCGGTTCGCGGGGGAAGCGACGAATGTGCTGCACCCCTCGTCGGTGAACGGGGCGATCGAGTCGGGCGCGCGGGCGGCGGCGGAGATCGACTGAGGGAGTGGAGGTTCGTCACGAGGCGCGACCGAATGCTCGCTCGGCCAGTGCTGCGTGTAGCGGAATCGTCAGGCTTCTAGGGCACCCGCTGCGGCCATCGACCATCCCGGATGAGATAGACAAGTCACGGTTGAGGTGACTGCATACAAGACCATCAGGCAACACCGCACGGACGCGGCCAGCCGGGGGGGCGTTCCCAATCGGGCCCGATGGTGCACCGTGGGCTAGCCCCCCACACGCGCGCTCCCCGCGCGAACGGTCCGTGCCGGGGCGGGTTTCAGCGCTGACCATCCCCCCGTGCCCCGTCCCAGCCGCACCCCCTCAAGGGGGGAAATGCCCTCGCACAACAAACACGCAGTGCTCGCCCTCGGCACGTCGAATTCCACGCAGGCTGGGGTCTAGGGATCGGGCTCTAATGTTCTTCGAAAGGACCATGGGCGGGCTCGCCTCCCGCGCCCCCTCGCGGGCATCCCTTCGCCTCAAAAGGCACGGCAAGGGTATCGAGATGAGGTCTCAGCTCTCACCGGCTTTCGCGGTTCTCCGCGAGTAGTCCGTAGAGTTCTTGAAGCGTGCGAGTGGCCTTGCGCATCGCCTCGAGCGCGTCATCAAAACGTTGGATGTCGCCCGTACTGATGAACTGCTCCAAGAGCGCGACGGCTTCCAATCTGTCGTCGAGTGCTTCCAAGAACAGTTGCTGCGCCGTCTCCTCAATGTCCAATGTGGGCTCAAGCGCAGCGATGGTTTCGCGGGCAACCCCAAGATCATCTTTGACAGGCCCGAGCGTGTTGGCCAGGGATCGGTCCGCTGATGCACACGCGGAGTCGGTCTCGCAGGCGGTGCTCTCATTGAGCGCGATGGCGAACTGATTGACCGCTCCAAGGTTCAGCAGGCCGTAGGCTCTGTCGAACTGGTCAAAGAAGCTCGTG
>CAUYZA010000417.1:0-2770 GCA_963577225.1 Dehalococcoidia bacterium
CCCGCGCAGCACCAGTCCTTCACGCTCCAGCGCCATCAGCCCCAAGTTGACCATCGAGGCGTCCATGGCCAGCAGGTCGGCCATCTCAGCGATCGTGAACGGTCCAGACGATTCAACCCGCCCACGCAGGATTTCAGTTACGGCGGACAATTGCGCAAGCTCTGCTTCCTCGCGCTTTGTGCCTCGCGCCGGCACACCCAACAAATACGCCGTGCGCACCAATTCTTCGCGCTCAGCCGCCGCCCAGAACGCCCGCCCGCCGACCTCGATCGTCGCCACCCGGTGCCACGCGGCCAGCTTGTCGTACCACGACTGCCATTCGCCCTCGACGTCCGAGCGCTCGGCAACGTCGCGGTCCGTCAGCACGCCGAGCGACAACAGCGTGTCATGCAGCTCATCAGCGTCCCGCACCGTCGGCCAGGCGAACGACGCCTCGGTAACAATCGCCTCTGCGTCCAGCGCACCCAGATCGCGAGCGTCCTCCGGCAGCGCCCGTCGCAGCGTGACTGCGCGGGCCCGGCGCTCCTCCAGCGGCGCGTCGTCCAAGAACGCGTATGGCATGGCGTTCAGCAGCTGGTGGGAAAACACTGATGGCTGGACCGTGTCCTTACCGTACAGCTCGATCTCCCCCCGCTCGATGCGGCCGATCACGCCCATCATGCCTTCGAAATCGAGTGCTTCAGTCAGGCAATCGCGAATCGTCTCAAACACCAATGGGTGGTCGGGAAGGTCGATGTTTCCGCCCACCGCCATGTTGTCCTGGCACGCCGCTGCGTCCGGGAATACCGCTGCCAACAGATCGTCCGAGCGCATCCGCTGGATCGCCGTTGGCACACGCTTGCCGCCCGCGAACCGCAGCAGCGCTAACGCCCGCGACGCCGTCCAGCGCCAGCGCACGGGGAAGATGGGCCCTTGGAGCAACGCTTGCATCAGCGTCTCTCGCGCCGTTGGGGCCTTGACGTACTTGAACACCTCTTCCACGGGGAACGAGTGCCCCGGGCTCAGCGCGATGTTGATGCCCTCGTCCGTGGCGGAGGCTTGGAGCTCAAAATTGAAGCTCACGCAGAACCGCTTCCGCAGCGCGAGCCCCCAGGCGCGGTTGATCCGGACCCCAGCGGCGAATGGATCACTAGCTGCATGCCGCCCGCCTCATCGAAAAAGCGCTCGGCCACCAGCCGGTCGCCCGTGGGCACGATACCCAACACGCGCTTGCCCTCGGCGATGTACTCCACCGTCTGCTCGGCGACGTTCCGCCCCGCTCCTTGCTCCATGACCCACGCGATCGCCGTCTCCGGCACCGACAGGCGCTCGTCGATGGCCTGGCGCACGGCTGAGACCTCTGCGGACAGCTCGACCGTCCGGCCCGGCGCCTCCCCCAGCCAGAAGGGGATCGTCGGCGCATTGCCGTGAGCCGACGCCACGTGGACCGCGCCCGCCTTGATGCACCGGATCTTCCAGGGCGTATTGCCCAGGAGGAACACGTCGCCCGCCATGCTTTCGATGGCGAAATCCTCGTTGACTGTGCCCACCATGCCGCCGTCCGGTTCTGCGATCACCCGGTAGTCCGCCGTGTCCGGGATGGCCCCGCCCGACGTCACCGCCGCCAACCGAGCGCCCCGTCGAGCCTTCACCCGGTGGTTGATGCCGTCGCGGTGCAGGTACGCCGTGCCCCGCCCCCAGCGCGTCGCCACGCCTTCCGACAGCATCTCCACCGTCTGGTCGAACTTGTCACGGGGGAGCTCGCGGTACGGGTATGCGCTCCTGATCAACGCGTACAGGTCGTCTTCTTGCCACTCCTCGGTCACCGACGTCGCCACGATCTGCTGGGCCAGCACGTCCAGAGGCCACGGGGGAATCGTCAACGCGTCGAGAACACCGCGGTTGATCGCCCGCAGCAGCGCCACCGTTTCCACCATCTCGTCACGGGTCAGCGGATAGAACCGGCCCTTAGGCGTGCCGCCGCGCCAGTGGCCCGAGCGGCCCACCCTTTGGAGCGCAACGCCGATATTGCGCGGCGAGCCGATCAGGCAGACGAGCTCCACGTCGCCCACGTCGATGCCCAGCTCCAGCGACGCCGTCGCCACGCACACCTGGACGGAGCCCGCCTTCAGGCGCTGCTCGGCGTCCAGGCGCGTTTCCTTGGACAGGCTCCCGTGATGCGCTACCACGTTTTCGTCGCCGATCCGCTCCGACAGCAGGTGCGCCACCCGCTCGACCAGCCGTCGCGTGTTTACGAACAGTAGCGTCGTCCGATGCGCCTTGATCAGCTCTGTGATCTCATCCAACGTTTGGGCCCACTGCTCGTGGGTCGCGATGGGCCCCATCTCGAAGTCCTTCGGCAGCTCGATGGCCAGGTCCATGTGCCGCTTGTGCCCCACGTCCACGATCTCCACCCTTTGGGAGTCGGCATCGCCGCCCGTCAGAAACCGCGCAACCTCCTCGATGGGTTTCTGTGTCGCCGACAGCCCAATCCGCGTCACATGCCCTTCGGCCAACCGGCACAGGCGCTCCACACTCAGCGACAGATGCGAGCCGCGCTTGTTAAGTGCCACGGCGTGTAACTCGTCCAGCACCAGCGTGTGCACGGCCTTCAGCGGCGTGCGGCCGCGTTCGGACGTGAGCAAGATGAACAGGGTCTCGGGGGTCGTGATGAGTATGTGGGGCGGTCGCTTGACGTGGAGCGCCCGTTCCTTCGCCGGCGTATCGCCGGTACGTACGGCCACGCGAATCTCCGGCAGCGGCGTGCCCTGCTGCTCCGCCAGCGCCGTGA
>CAUYZA010000418.1:0-2753 GCA_963577225.1 Dehalococcoidia bacterium
TGGCCGCGCCGCGCAAGGCCTCAGTGGCCGCGGGGGCCGCGGGGAGCGAGCACGGCGACGTCGCCGCTATGGACCGCGGCGGACGCCGGCACTACTGGCGGGGCAGCCCCAGGCCACGCGTTGCAATGATGTTGCGCTGAATCTCGCTCGACCCGGCGGCGATCGTGCTGGGCACCGTCCGCATGTAGGCACGGCCGATGTCGGCGCGCAACGGAGCGTGAGGGTCGTCCGGATCGATCCGCTGTGAAGGCAGTCCGATCATGCGCGTGCCGAAGTTGGCGATGCGTTGGCTCAACTCGCTGCCGAATGCCTTACTCATGCTGGCTTCGTAGTTAGGGATCAGCTGTTGACTCTGCATCCATACGACGCGGTAGGAGAGTAGGCGGCTGGCTTCGGCTTCGATGGCGATGTTGGCGAGGCCGATGCGCACGCCGGGGTCGTCGATCAGCTTGGTGGCCGAGCGACCGGAGGTGTCGCGGGCATACTCCGTCAAGCCTTCGACCTGGCGGCGCGCGTTCGCCGACCAGGCGACGCCGGAGCGCTCGAAATCCAGCAGCGTCGTGGCCACGTACCAGCCGCGATTCTGCTCGCCCATCATGTTGCTGGCGGGCACGCGCACGTCCGTGAAATAGACCTCGTTGAATTCGTGGTCACCAAGCATGTTGATCAGCGGACGCACCTCAACGCCGGGCGTCTTCATGTCGAGCAGGAAGTAGGAGATGCCACGGTGCTTCGGCGCATCGGGGTCGGTGCGGGTCAGGACGTGAATCCAGTCGGAGTGGTGCGCGCCCGAGGTCCAGATCTTCTGACCGTTGATGACGAAATCGTCGCCATCCTTGACCGCCCGGGTCTGCAACGAGGCGAGGTCGGATCCGGAGCCGGGTTCGGAGAACCCCTGTGCCCAGTTCACTTCGCCCTTGGCGATCTTGGGCAGGTGCTCCAGCTTCTGCTCTTCGCTGCCGTGCACCATCAGGCAGGGGCCCACCATCGTCACGCCCTGGCCGCCAGAGCCGGGCGCGCCACGATAGGCGCTCTCCTCGCGGAAGATCAGTTGTTGCATGTGGCTGGCGCCGAGTCCGCCGTACTCCTCGGGCCAGGCCATGGTCAGCCAGCCGTTCTCCGCCAGCTTGGCTTCGTAGGCAGAGTCGGCGGTATGGGAGGCGTCGTCGCCGGAACGCGAGTCAGCGGGCGGCGGCGTCCAACTGTCGGCGATAAAGTCCTGCACTTCGGTGCGGAATTCTTCCTGGTCCGGGGTGAATTGGAACTCCATGAGCTTGCCTTCCTCGATCCGTCCGGCCGAGGTTAGCGGATAGCGGGTAGGCCGGCGGGCTGCGTGGGCAGGACGGCCTCAGAGGCGCCGCCGAGGGCGGGAAGCGACAGAAGTAATGAGAACAGCGGCGGTGAGGGCGTCCCAGCGAGGGGAACTCGGCGGGAATCCGCTCAAGGGCCCTTTCAAGCTGGGCAAGCGCCACGTGAAGCGACTCCGCCAACCCCAGCCGGAACCCGAACCGACCCCAGCCAATGCGTCACGACCTCTAGCGAAGTCAGTCTACTAAGACGAATCTGAAACATGCCGACGAGAGGGATCTCGGCATCGCGCGCCGACCGTCGCGCGCGGGGCCAACGATGGTAGGAGTCGCGATATGCCACTGATGAACCCCTCCCGCTTCGGACCCCTCCTCCTGCTCGCCGTCGGATTGACGTTGGGCTTGGCCCTTTTGGGCTCGGCGATCATCGCGCCGAGGCGCAGGTTGGCACGCGGACCATCGCGGTCAGCGGCATCGCGAGCGTGGAAAGCCAGCCTGTCCTCGTGCGCATCCTGGCGGTTGTTGGTCCGAACGAGCAGGCGGGCGACGTCGCGGCCACCGTGCTTGCGCAACAAGGCGCCCGGCCGCTCACTTCGTCCGAGTACAGCCTGACCGGATCCGTCGATTGGAATGACGATCCGGGCCTCGGACCCGGCATCCAGGCCGTCTTCAACTACAACCCAGCCAACGAGCCGGCGGGGGGCCAGGAGGCATTCCTCTACAGTCTCGGCACGTTGACGTACCCCATTTCGAGTTTCACGGTCTCGAAGAGCCCAGGCACCACCAACCGTCTGCCCTCGCTCGTGCGCGAGACGCCCGGACCGCAAACATTCGACGGCGAGAACGACGTGGCCTGGATGAACCTCAAGGGCCGCAACACCCTGGCAGTGACCTGGTCCGGCACGAGTAACGGCTCTCCCGAGGCAGACATCACCATGAACACGGACTGGGATTGGTACACCCCAATCGATCCTGGCGTCTACGACTCCGAAACCGTGCTCCTGCATGAACTCGGGCACGGAATCGGCATCGGGCACTCCCAGGTGCCGGGAACGGTGAGGGCGCCGGGGTCTACGGCGGCCAGCTGTGGATCCTGCAGCAGGACGACCTGGACGCCCTACACGCGCTCTACGGCGGCGGTCCCCCGCCCCCCCCCTCGCCGCTCCCACGATCAGCAGCTTCACGGCCAGCCCCGACAGCCTGTCCGACCCCGCGCACATCGCGCTTCTCGCATGGCAGACCGACGGAGAATCGGTCGACATCACAGGGGGCGTGACCGAGTACTCGGGCGGCGCAAACGACAGCCTCGAGGTCAGCCCCGACGTGACCACGACGTACACCCTGACCGCCACCGGCCCCGGCGGGAGCTCGAACGCCGAAGTGACTGTCACGTTCGGCGCCCCGGCGCCGCCGCCGGCGGGCGCCGTGACGGTTCTCAGCATCAGC
>CAUYZA010000419.1:0-2751 GCA_963577225.1 Dehalococcoidia bacterium
CCAGCACGAAATGCGAGATGCCGATCTCAGCCCAATGCTGCAGTGTCTCCAGCCACTCCGCCGACTCTTCGTCCGACGTGGGCAGCGGCGCTTCCCGCGTCGCGCTGATCTCGATCGAGGCCGGGTCGCGCCCCGCCTCCTCAGCCGAGCGCCAGACGATGTCGCGCTTGCGGATCCAATCCTCTTCATTGGCCGGGAAGAACGCGTTCCACATGTCCGCCTGCCGGCCAACCAGCGGCAGACCGATCTGCTCTCCCTGGCTGCCGATGCAGATCGGCGGCGGCGGGTCCGGCAGCGGCGGCGCCATCGCCTCGCGAATCTGGAAGTGCTTGCCCTCGAAGCTGGGCGACTTCTCGGTCCACATCAGGCGGCAGATCTGGACCACTTCGTCGAGCTGGCGCAGCCGCGTCGCGACGGAGGGGAACTCGTAGCCGTAGGCGTCGTATTCCTCTTCGCGCCAGCCCGCGCCGATGCTGAGGATGAAGCGCCCGCCCGACAGCGTCTGCAGCGTGGCGGCCATCTTTGCCGTCAACGCCGGGTTGCGGTACCCGTGGCCCAGCACGTGATGGGCGAGCAGCACGTTCGGGAACTTCGCCGCCACCCAGGTCATCGTCGTCCAGGCTTCCAGGAACGGGTCGTCCTTGCGCTCGAAGCCCCAGAAGTGGTCCGCCATCCAGACCGAGTCGAAATGTTCGAAAGCCGTCGGCAGGATGTGCTCGACCTGGTACTGCACGATTGGCACGAAGTCGCTCTCGGGCGGTCCGATCACTGGTGAGATCCAGCCGAATTTCAGATCCGCCATGTCGTGCTCCTCGTGATGGGTCGGGTTAGTTTAGGCGCTGGCCGTCGAGAGGCAAGCTAGCGCCGCCCGCACTCAAGACCAAGGCCGCCTACACTCCGCAACCAACCTTCACAGTGCAGAACGGGGGGATCCATGCGCGCTCTCGTCTATCGCGGTCACAAGGAGATTGAGGTCGAGACCGTCCCTGACGCCGTCCTATTTTCGCCTGATGGCGCACTCGTGCGCGTCACCCAGTTCGCGATTTGCGACTCTGATCTGCACCTCTATCACGCGCTCACCTCGGAGGACCAACTGGGCAAGGCGATGGGGCATGAGTGCATCGGCGAGGTCGTTGAGATCAGCCCCGACGTGCAGCGCATCAAGGTCGGCGGCCGCGTTCTGGTCTCGGCCGCGATCGGCTGCGGCGACTGCCCCAGTTGCCGGGCCGGGCTCGTCGCGCGCTGTGAGCGCGGCCAGACGAGGGTCTTTGGCGGCAGCGGTCTCGACGGCGATCAGGCCGAGGCGATCGGCGTGCCCACCGCCGATCACGCGCTGCTTCCCATCCCCGACGGCGTTAGCGACGAGCAAGCCATCCTGTAGACCGACATCCTGCCCACGGGCTACAAAGGCGCGCGCAGCGCCGAGATTCGGCCCGGCGACTCGGTGGCCGTGATCGGCTGTGGTCCAGTCGGGCAGATGGCTCTCGAAACCGCGCTCCTCTTCGGCCCTGCCCAGGTCTTCGCCATCGACCAGGTTCCCCGCCGACTCGAGGAGGCGCAGCGCCTGGGCGCCATCCCGATCGATGCCAGCCAAGTCGACCCGGTCGAGGCCGTGCGCGACGCGACCGGCGGGCTCGGCCCGCTGCGCGTGATCGAAGCCGCCGGACCCGACGCCACCGTGCAGATGGCCTTCGACATGGTTCGTCAGGGCGGCGTCGTCTCACAAGTGGGCGTTAATCAGAACCCGGCTCTGCCGGTCAACATGTTTGCCCTCTTTGGCAAGGACGTGACGTATCGCATCGGGCTCGTCTCGCCGCAGTCGCTCTGGCCGGAACTGGTGCCACTGCTGCGCGAGGGCCGCATCAGGCCGCAGCGCGTCTTCACCGACCATCGACCGATGTCGGAGGGCCCGGACGCCTACGAGGTCTTCAACGACCGCTCCGACGGCGTGATCAAGGTCATGCTGGACCCCACTGCCTAGCTCCCGTCTCCCTAGGCACCACGACGAAGCCGTACACTACCGCTGCTGAAAAGGAGCCCCCGACCATGAAGGCAGCCATCTTCCGAAAGCCCAACGAGCCGCTCACGATCGAGACGATCGACGTCGATAGCCCCCAGGGCCACGAGGTCCTCGTCCGCACCGCCGCGACCGGCGTCTGCCACAGCGACCTCCACTTCGTCGACGGCCATCTCGACATTGCCGCCTTCGCGCCGCCCGGCATGAAGAACCCCATGGCGGTGCTGGGCCACGAAGGCTCCGGCGTCGTCGAGGCGGTCGGCGAACTAGTTACACATGTCCAGCCGGGCGACCACATCGTGGCCTGCCTCTCCGGCTTCTGCGGTACCTGTGAGCAGTGCCTCTCCGGCTTCCCGGCCCGCTGCCAGAATCGCATCGTCGCCCGCGGCGGCGATGTCTCCCGTCTCTCCAAGGACGGCACCCCCGTGATCCAGTTCGTCAACGTCGCCAGCTACGCCGAAGAGATGCTGCTGCACGAAAACTCGCTGGTGAAGATCGACGCCGACATTCCCCTCGACCGCGCCGCGCTCGTCGGCTGCGGCGTCCTGACCGGCGTTGGCGCCGCGCTCAACACGGCCCAGGTTCGCCCCGGCAGCACCGTCGCCGTCTACGGCTGCGGCGGCGTCGGACTCTCGGTCGTGCAGGGTGCACGCATCGCCGGCGCCTTGCAGATCATCGGCATCGACCAGTTCGCGTCGAAGCGCGAGCTGGCCGAGATGATGGGCGCGACTGAC
>CAUYZA010000420.1:0-2746 GCA_963577225.1 Dehalococcoidia bacterium
ATCGAGCGCCTCTTCGTTGGCTTTGCGGTCCGCCATCGTGGCGAAGCGGGCATCGCCGGACAGTTCCGGGCGGCCAATCGCGGCGGCCAGGGCGCGCCAGGCCGCGTCGCTCTCCGCGGCCAGAGCGAGCCACTCGTCGTCGCCTCGCGTGGCATAGACGCCGTGCGGCGCGATGCGAGGGTGGTGGTTGCCGTTGGGGCGGCGCACGCGGCCGGTCGCGTCGAGCTCCGCGAACGCGTCGCTGGTCACCATCGCCGTCGCCTCCAGCATGGCGGCGTCGATTCGCTGCGGCTCGCCCGTCTGCTTGCGGAGGTGTAGGGCACTCAGGATCGCAGCCGTGAAGAAGTAGCCGGAGATCGGATCGGGGCAGAGGCCGCCCGTGTTCATGCCCGGGTCGCCCGCGTAGCCATGCAGCGAGGAGAGTCCCGACATGGGTTCGGTCGTCGCGCCGTTGGCGGGGTAATCCTTATAGGGCCCGCTGGTCCCGTAGCCCGAAAGCGAGGCTAGGATCATGCCCGGCCGAACCGCGTTGAGGCTGTCCAACGTGATACCCCAGTTGGGCAACACGCCGGGCGTGAAATTCTCGGCGATCAAGTCGAAACCGGGTACGAGCTCCCAGAAAATCTCCCGCCCACGCTCCGTCGCCATGTTCAACGTGATTCCGCGCTTGTTGAGGTTGACCGTGTTGAAGAGGCCCTGCGTATTGAGCCGGTGCTGGCGTCGATGCGCATCTTCCACGCCGGCCGGAACCGTGCCGCGCGTGTTTCGCCAGACGTCGGGGCGGTGCAGTGCTTCGATCTGGACGACGTCCGCGCCCAGCAGCGCCAGCAGTTCGGTGGCGAAGGCGCCAGACCAGGCCTGCGTGAAGCAGAGCACGCGCACACCACTCAGCGGGCCCTGCGTTCCCGGCTGCGCACGCGGTTCGGGCGGGGCCGGCGGGCCTGGCCGCGCGGCGAGTTCGCGCGCGTGTTCGTCGAGTCGCGGCGCCGGGCAGGTCAGGCTCCAGGGGCCAGGATCAATCTGCACGGGCGGGCCGGGCACGCGGACCCCGTGGCCCTCGATCGGAGTCTGGACGAAGTAGCGTCGGGCGGCGAGCTGTTCACTCGCGGCTAGGTCCGCCATGTCTTGCACGCAGCCGGAGATACAGCGCAGCTCCGAGAGACCGTGAAAGAGCGGCCAGCGCCCCTTCTCCGAGACACTCCGCGCCGCCGCGGCGATCACAGCCGAAAGGTCCTGATGGTGGCGCCCAAGGTCGGGGACAAGAGCGGGATCGTCGGCCAGCTCCGGGAGTCCGAGCAGACGCATCGCCTCCGGCCAGTTGTGCCAGTCGCCGAAGCCGAAGTTGATCTGACCGTCGGTCGTCTCGTAGAGCGGGCCAGGCACACCGCGCTTGCGACCATCGCCCGGCCCACGAGTCCAGCCACGTCCCTCGAAGATCGCCATATAGCCCCAGGGGTGACAGGTAAGGCAGAGGGCTTCAAGCTCGCTCACGTCGACGCGCTCGCCGCGTCCGCTGCGGAGCCGGTCGAACAGCGCGCTCGCCGCCGCGACAAATCCCGCCACACCCGCGACGTATCCCGTCTGGCGAACCGGAAGCTGCAGCGGCGCCTCCCCCTCGTACGCATTGATCGAAGCCCAGCCGCTGCGCGCGCTGGCCGTGAGGTTGTTGCCCGCAACCGTTGCGAGGGGACCGTCGAGTCCGTGCGGGGTGATCGAGAGATGCACCGCATCAGGGCGTAACGCTTCGAGGCCGGTCTGCAGATGCTGGTCCCAGGGTGGACGCGCGGTCGTGACGACCACGTCCGAGGTCGAGACCAACTCGGCCAAAGAGGCGCTGTCGCGCACGATCTGAGAGCGCTTGTTCCAGTTCGCTACCGCGTGCAGGACCGAGCGCTCAACGCCCGGCTCATCGGCCAGGAAAGAGGGCTCGTGGCGCAGTGCATGTCCCGTCGGCGGCTCGGCCAGCACCACGTCGGCACCCCAATCGCCGAACAGCCGCGCCGCGTACGCGCCGCTCAAGTTGCTTGAGCAGTCCAGCACGCGCAGGCCGTCGAAGGCGCTCGCGCGTGGGGCGGTGTCGCTATCGCTGTCAGCCACCGTCGGTCCTTACCAGGTATCGATGTAGGGGCGCTTCTTGCCCGTCCGCGCCGGCGTCGGCGGCAGCCGCTTCAGCGCGTTGGCGATCCACTGCCGGGTCTCCGCCGGATCGATCACGTCATCGATCCCGCCGCCCGCCGCCGAGTTGACCGCCTTAGCCGAGTGATACGCGCTCGCCACCCGCCGGTCAAACTCCTCGCGCCGTTCGTCCACGTCTTCGATCGCTTCCAGCTCCTTGCGATAGCCCAGCTTGACCGACCCTTCAATGTTCATTCCGGCGAATTCCGCCGTCGGCCAGGCCACCGTGAAGAACCCCACGAGCGAGCTCGCCCCGCACATCGCCTGCACGCCCAAGCCATACGCCTTGCGCACCACGACGCCGAACAGCGGCACCGAGAGGTTCGCTCCCGTGTTGAACATGCGCGCGCAGTGCCGCACGAGCGCGGTCGCTTCGACGTCGGGCCCGACCATCATGCCTGGGCAGTCCATCAGACTCAGGAGCGGGATATCGAAGGCGTCGCACAGCTGCAGAAAGCGGGCACCCTTATCGGCCCCGTCGCTGTCGATCGCCCCCGCCAGGTGGTGCGGGTTGTTCGCGATCACCCCCATCGGCTTGCCCTCGACCCGAATGAATGCCGTGATCACACCG
>CAUYZA010000421.1:0-2746 GCA_963577225.1 Dehalococcoidia bacterium
GAGACCGGATCCCAGAATCGCAGCAAAAGGTGGGCCGCCGTCGTCTTGCCCGCGCCCGACGGACCAACGAGCGCCACTGTCGAACCGGGCGCCAGGTCGAACGAGACGCCTTCCAGCGCAGCTCGGGTCGTGTGGTCATAGCGGAAGCCGACGGCGTTCAGGTCGGCGGTCGCAGCCGCCGGGGCACGCGGCGCCGTCCCAGGCCCGTCGGCCACCGCGGGCACCTCGCTATGCACGGCGACGAGGCGTCGCGTCGCGCCCAAGGTGTCACCGAGGCGACGACCGATCATCGCCATCTCCGCGATCGGTAGGAAGGCGCCCATCGCCAGCAGCGTCAGCAGCGGCACATCCGTCGCCGCCAGCTTGCCGTCGCTGGCCAGGGCGCCCCCGATCGTGAGCACTGTCAGCCCGCCGAGCCCCACGAGCACCTCGACGAGTACGCGCTGCGTCGTGATCTGACGGTTGAACGAAATTCGCAGAGGGATGTAGCCGGCGATCAGCGCGTCGAATTCGGCCCGGCGGGCGTCCTCGCGCTGGAAAGAGACGAGCTCACGCAGCCCCTGCAGCGTGTCGACGGCGTGCGCGTTGAGACGTCCCAATTGGTCCCGCGAACGCGACCCGATTCGATCGATCGTCTCGCGCGTCATGAAGGGCGTCGCGGCGGCCAGCGCCAGGAACGGCGCCAGCCCAAGCGCCAGTTCCCAGCGGAAGATCGCCAACGTGATCAGGACGCCGCCCGGGATCACGACCGAGATGAACGCGTTCGCGATCGTATGCGCGAAGAAGTACTCGACCGTTTCGACATCCTGCGTCGCCATCGAGACCAGATCGCCCGTCCGTCGTCGTGTCAGATAGGCTGGCGCCAGGTTGTCCAGTTGTCGGAAGAGCTGGATCCGCATCTCGGACAGCAGGCGGAAGGCCATGTCGTGCGAGACCCAGTTTTCGAGCCAGGTGAAGACCGCCGTGGCAACCGCGAGCGAGATCAGCAGCGCCATCAATGGACCGATTGCGTCGCCGTCCTTCACGTTGGCGACCATCAACGCCCCAACCGCCGCCACCGCGATCAGCCCGACGAAGCGGGCTACGCCGGCCACGAACGTGGCTACCACCTTGGGCCATTCCGGCGCCGCTTGGGCCAATAACCGGCGCGCCGTTTCGCCCCAGCCCATGCCTTCGGCACGCACGATGGCATCGGTCGGCGCCGTGTCCACGTCTCCGGGGATGGCGGACGAGTAGGCCTCCCGGTTTTGCGGCAGCGACTCCAGCAGCTCCGCGATCGACGGTTCCAGGGCCGCAGCCGGCTCCGCTTGCGAGCCCATCAACTCCGCGTAGACACCGCCCAGCACCATCAGCGCCGGGTGCGCCCCCGACTCGACCAAAGCGCCTTCGTCCAGGACCAGGATGGTGTCGCAGTCGATCACGCTGGAGAGGCGATGCGCCATGATCAGCGTCGTCCGGCCGGCCATCAGCCGGTTGAGTGCCTCCTGGATCGTTGCCTCGTTGCGCGTGTCCACGCTGGACAGCGCCTCGTCCAGCACCAGGATTGGCGTGTCGCGTAGCAACGCCCGAGCGATCGCGAGGCGCTGACGCTCCCCGCCCGAGAGCCGGTAGCCGCGTTCGCCGATTACCGTCTCGTAGCCCTCTGGCATCTGCGCGATGAAGTCGTGTGCGTTTGCCGCCCGCGCCGCTTCTTCGAGTTTCTCCTGACTGGCCTCCGCGTCGCCGAAGCGCAGGTTCTCGGCCACGCTGCCGTGGAAGAGGTACGTGTCCTGCGCCACGACCGACATCTGCCCGCGGATCTGCGCGAACGACAGCTCACGCAGATTGTGCCCGCCCAGGAGTACGCGCCCAGAGTCGGGGTCGTAGAGCCGTTGGAGCAGCCACATCAAGGTCGATTTTCCGGCGCCGCTGCGGCCCACCACGCCGACCCGCTGTCCTGCTTGCACCTCGAAGCTGACGTCTTCCAGGGCGGCGCGCCGTCCACCCGGATAAGCGAACGTGACCCGGTCGAACGCGAGCGACGCTTCGAGCCCGTCGCCCTCCGGCGAGGGTGCGATGTCGCTCACCACGGGCTCGGCGTCGAGCACGTCCCAGACGCCCTGGGCCGCCGCGATCCCCATCAGGCCTTGGTGGAAGAGCTGGCTGAGTTCTCGCAACGGCCGGAACACCTCGATGCCGAGCAGCAGCACAATCAGCAACACCGTCAGCGTCATGTCGCCGTTTTCGACGCGCAGCGCCCCGACCGACAGGGCCACGGCCGTCCCCACGGCGATCGCCAGGATCGTGATCCCCTGCGTGAAGGCGTTCGAGATCAGGACGCCCATCGTCGTGCGAAAGACCTCGTGTGCCCTGTGCTCCAAGGCTTCGCTGCGCGCCTTGCTCTGGCCGAAGGCCTTCAGCGTTGCCAGCCCCTGAATCGAATCGAGGAAGTCCGCCCCGAAATTCCCGTAGGCGTCGCGCCGGCGACGGCTGGCGGCGGCGTTCCAGCGATGCAAGAGCGACGGCAGGGCCAGCGTTGCCAAGGCGAAGCCCAGATATATCGCCGCCACCGGCACATCGAGGAACGCCATGAAGATGAAGACGCCGATCGGCGCCAGCGCGGCGACGAAGAACTGCGGCAGGTACTGGCCGAAGAACGTCTCCAGCGAGTCGACGCCCTCAACCAGCGAGATCGAGACGTCGCCGGTGCGTTTCTGATTGAAGTAGGCCGGCCCCAGCGCCAGCACCTGGCGCAACAGGCGCAACC
>CAUYZA010000422.1:0-2743 GCA_963577225.1 Dehalococcoidia bacterium
CCAGTGCGACGATCAGTCGCGGGCGGGTGATATGGCTATGCATGGTCCTCGCCACCGGCCCGCCTGCCGGGGTGCCCAACCCGCCACTGCGGGCGCGAGCACCGCGCGACTCTAGCACGCCCCGCCGCCCCGGCCGAAGTCGAGGCCGCAACAAAACCCACATCCGGCCTAGTCCTCGCGCGGCCCCTCGTCAGCGGCTCTGGCTCTCCTTCTGGCCCGCCGAGCCAGTGTTATGATTGCCTACGAAACCCCCTCCGCGCCCCGGCCTTGCCCCGGCGCTCAGCCTTGGAATGGATTCCCGATGCCGCGCGTCGCGATCATCGGTCTCGGCTTGATCGGCGGCTCTCTCGGCCTCGCGATCAAGGCCAGCAAGCAGAAGGACCTCGAAATCGTCGGGGCCGACACCTATCGCCGCGCCCGCAAGGACGCCGAGAAGGTCAAGGCCGTCGACGAGACCCACGGCGACGCCCGCCGCGCCGTCGAGGGCGCCGGCCTCATCATCATCGCCACCCCGCCTGCGACCGTCGGCGAAGTCTTCAAAGACATCGCGCCTGCGCTGTCTGAGGGCGCCGCCGTGACCGACGTCGCCTCTACCAAGACCATGCCCATGAAGTGGGCCAAGGAGTTCCTCCCCGGAGGCGTCTCCTACGTCGGCAGCCACCCGATGGCGGGCAAGACCGAAACGGGCGCTATCAACGCCGACGCCGACCTCTTCCGCGGTCGCCCTTGGGCGGTCGTGCCCAGTGATTCCGCCACCGATGCCGCGATTCGCTCCATCGTCGGCCTCGCCCAGATGATCGGCGCCAAAGAGCAATTCATGTCGGCCGAAGAGCACGACCATTACGCTGCCGCCGTCAGCCACCTCCCGATCGCCCTTTCCACCGTGCTCTTCACCATGCTGCGCAAGAGCGAAAGTTGGGGCGACTTCGGCAAAATGGCCGGGCCCGCCTACACCGATCTCACACGCCTGCTCGCCGGCGATCCCGAGATGAACACCGACATCATGATCACCAACCGCGAACAGGTGCAGCACTGGCTCGACCGCTTCATTCTCGAACTCAAGGAATACCGCGACCACCTCGACGGCACCGAAGACGAGGTCTTCCAGCGTTTCGCCCACGGCAACATCAACCGCACCCGCTTCCTGGCCGGCGAAGACCTGGACCTGGGTCCCCAAAACCCCGAGATGCCCGACTCGCAATCGCAGATGGCCGCCCTCGTCATGGGCCCCAAGATCTATGAGCGCCTGCGGGAGATCACGAAACGCGCCGAGGAGAAGAGCAAGGAGCCCCGACGCCGCCGGCGCTGATTCGGTCCGCCCCTCCGCGGGCATTGGAGGCACGATGACCCGCACTCTGCAGCGCGCTGCGGCACTCCAAGGCGCGCTCACCCTGCCGGGCGACAAATCGATTTCTCACCGCTCCTTGCTGCTCAACGCACTCGCTTCCGGCGAGGCCCGTATCGAAGGCTTCCTACCAAGCGCCGACTGCCTCAGCACGATGCACTGCCTGCGTGCCTACGGCGTCCAGTTCGACTACGACCCTGACGTCGATCCCACCAGCGTCACCGTCCGCAGCCCCGGCCGCGCCGCCTTCGTCGAGCCAGAAGACGTGCTCGATTGCGGCAACAGCGGCACCTCGATTCGCCTGCTCAGCGGCATTGCCGCCGGCCGTGACTTCCTCACCCGGCTCGACGGCGACGCCTCACTGCGCACGCGGCCCATGAACCGCGTCCTGCGCCCCCTCGCCACGATGGGCTCCACCGTCGACGCCAGCGACGGCGGCCTCGCCCCCTTCGCCATCCGCGGTCCCGCGCTGCTTCCCTTCCGCGGTCGCATGGAAGTCGCCTCCGCCCAGGTCAAGAGCGCGATCGTGCTTGCCGCCCTCGACTCCGACGGCGTCTCTCTTATCGAAGAGGCCGGCCACACCCGCGACCACACCGAAAACATGCTCAGCGCCATGGGGGCCGACATCCGTCGCGAGGCGCCCTCCGGCGCCTTCCCTACAGTCGAAATTCACCCCGGCGCGGAACTCCACCCCGTCGATATGACCGTCCCCGGCGACATCAGCTCGGCCGCCTTTTGGCTCGTCGCCGGCACCGTCGTGCCCAATTCGGAGATCCACCTGCGCGGCGTCGGCATCAACCCCACGCGCGCTGGCGTCCTCGAGGTGCTGAACGCGATGGGCGCCAGGATCGACGTGGAAGAGGAACGCTCCGTCGGCGGCGAGCCCGTCGCCGACCTCGTCGTCCGCAGCGCCGACTTGCACGGCATCACTATCGACGGCGACCTTGTCGTGCGCGGCGTGGATGAACTGCCCGTGCTGGCCGTCGCCGCCGCCGCCGCCCAGGGCCGCACCGAACTGCGCGATGCGCAGGAGTTGCGCGTCAAAGAGACCGATCGCGTCGCCGCCACCGTCGCCAACTTACGCGCCCTCGGCGTCGACATCGAAGAGCGCCCCGACGGCTTCGTCATCGAAGGCGGCCGCGAGCTGCACGCCGGAGCGCTCGACAGTTACGGCGATCACCGCCTCGCCATGGCCGCCGCCGTCGCGGCCCTCATCGCAAGCGGTGAATCGCATCTCAAAGGTGCAGAGGATGTGATCATCTCCTACCCGCGTTTCTGGGACGATTTGGAGGAGCTCACGCAGGCGGAAGCGCTCGCTTAGGCGGCCGAAACGAGCGAACCGCAGCGCAGAAGACTACTGTCGGGACGAGCTCGATCACGGTCGGCCTCCCCGTCGAC
>CAUYZA010000423.1:0-2742 GCA_963577225.1 Dehalococcoidia bacterium
CTGCATGATCAGCGACGGCGGGGGCGCGATGGTGATGGTGTCGCCGGAGGTGGCGCGCGACATCAAGAAGCCGCCGGTCTGGATCATTGGCAGCGGCGAGGCGACGAAGTACCAAGAGAACGGCGGCGACATCACGACATCGGCGGGGGCGCAGAGCGGCCCGCTGGCGTTCGGCGAGGCCGGGGTGACGCCGGACGAGATCGACATTGCGATGATCTATGACTCGTTCTCGATCACGGTGGCGGTCTGTCTGGAGGACCTGGGCTTCGCGCCGAAGGGTCAGATCGGGGAGCTGGTGGCGGACGGGGCTCTGTCGTTCGATAACCCGGACGCGCCGTTCGCGCTGAACACGGACGGCGGCGGGCTGTCGTCGAACCACCCGGGCATGCGCGGGCTGTTCTTGATTCTGGAGTCGGTGCGGCAGCTGCGGGGCGAGTCGACTTCGCAGGTCGAGGGAGCGAAGCTGGCCGTCGCGCACGGCAACGGCGGGCTGCTGGGTGGCTCGCACACAGGCGGCACGGTGATCCTGGCCGCCGACTAGTCGCGACGAACACACAATGCACGACGCGCGAAAGCGCGTCGGAGAGGATGAGCTGAACGATGCCGAATCGACCGCAACCGAGTTTTCCGGAGTTGATTACGCAGCCGTTCTGGGATGCGGCCAAAGAGGGCAAGCTGACCTACCAGACGTGCGACGACTGCGACGCGATCGTGTTCACGCCGCGGCGGCATTGCACGGCTTGTGGGTCGGCGGTGCTGACGGTGCAGGAGTCGAAGGGCGAGGGGACGGTCTACACGTACAGCGTGGTGCGCCAGAACCGGATGCCGGCCTTCGCCGAGTTGGGGGCGTACTCGGTGGCCTACATCGACCTGGACGAGGGCTTCCGCATGATGTCGACGGTGACCGGGGTGGATGACCCGGTGGCCGACATTTCGATCGGGATGCGGGTGAAGGTGGAGTTCGAGCAGCAGGACGACGGCGAGTACCCGATCCCGGTGTTCAAGCCCGCCTAAGGAGACTAAGTCTCATTGAGTTGCGGAGCAGCCCTGTGAAACGGGGAGGCTGCATGCCTGTCCGTGCGCGACTTATCGGCGTCGCTCTTTGCTTGGTGGTTGCGGGCGCGGGCATACACAGTCAAGCGGCGGCGCAGGGTGGGGCGGAGGGGGAGCCGTTCACGACGGTGCTGGCGCCCGGGTTCAACTTGGTGGGGTGGGTCGAGGCGGAGACGACGCCGGGTGAGCTGTTCGCCGATCTGCCTGAAGCCGAGTCCGTGTTCGCGTGGGATGCGCTGGCCGGGCGGTTCCTCTCGGCGCGACGCGTCGCGCCGCCAGCGCTGAACAGTTTGGAGCGGCTGCTGCCGGGGCAAGGGTTCTGGCTGGGGGTCGCCAGCGATGGACCGGTCGAGTGGGTGCGAACGCGCGGCACGCCAATCGCGCCGCTGCCGCTGCGGCCCGGCAACAACTTGGTGGGCTGGTTGGGGCAGGACGGGATGGAGGTGGAGGCGGCCGTGGCGAGCGTGGGCGTGGCGCTGGAGACCGTGTTGGGGTTCAACACGGAGTCTGGGGGGTTCGACCGGTTCGCGCCCAGCCTGCCTGCGGCCCTCAACAGTTTGACGTCGCTGGAACACGGCAGCACGGTGTGGGTGCAGACCTGTCGCAGCGCGACGTGGGATCAAGGGCGGGGCGGCAGGTCTGGCCGGCGGCTCGGCGGGGACATTGCCTTGTGCCTCGCTTGGGGAGGGCCCGCGACTGGAGTTGGAGGTAGAGCTGAGCGCCGAGTCGACGTCGATCATCCGGGAGGCGCTGGATGACGCGCGGACGTTCTTCCTGCTCACGCACGACTTGGTGGTGGACGACTTCACGGTGCGGGCCTTCGCGAGCACGGAGTCGCTGATCGACGAGTGGGTTCGGTTGCGGGGGGAGACGCGAGCGGCGACGGAGCAGCGCTGGTCCGGGTTCGCGGTGGCGTTCGGCAGCGCGGACGGGATCTGGATCAGCGCGGGGGGCGCGGGCTGGGCGGTGTCGACGGAGGACCAGCGCCACCATTCGGTGGTGCACGAGTTCTTCCATGTGGTGCAGTTCCAGAGCGGCGGAAGTCGAGGGCCGGAATGGCTACTGGAGGGGTCGGCGCGGTATGTGGAGTTCGTCGTGTCGGCGGCGGTGGGCCGGACCAACCTGGGCGAGCGGCGCACGCTTGAGGTGGGGCGAGCGCTGGGGACGGCGGCGACGCTGCAGTCGATGGAGACGCTGGCGGGGCTGAACACGGTGGGGTTCACGGCGGGGTACTCGAGCGGCTTCCTGGCGACGGAGGCGTTGACGGGCTCGCAGCCGGGAAGCGTGGACTTGGGAGCGCTGCTCGACTTCTACGCGCGGACGCGGTCAACGGCCTGGCCGACGGCGTTCGCGGCTGCGTTCGGGCAGTCGACGTCCGTGTTCTATGCGGACTTCGAGGCGGGGCGCTCGGCTTCCCCTTCCCAGCGTCGTAGGCCGTTCCGAGCGTCGTAGGGCGGACTAGAGACCGAGCAGCGCGCCGCGATCGTCGAACTGGGTGTGGGGGTTGTGGGCGACTTCCCGGGCGTTGCCCTCGGCGTCGAGGAAGTCGCCGGAGTAGCCGCCCCAGTCGCGACGGGTGTGGGCGCGCACTTCGTTTTCAAAAGGGGCGACGGCAGCCCGTTCTAGTAGGGCGTCGACGGCGGCCTCGGAGTCGAGGTTGGCGGCGAGGGTGACGCAGCGAAAGCCGTT
>CAUYZA010000424.1:0-2722 GCA_963577225.1 Dehalococcoidia bacterium
CCTGCTGGTACTCGAGCTGGCGCGGCGCACGACCGGATGGGGACTCGTCGCCGTCTGTCTGCTGTCGCTCGCATATGCGTTTTCGGGGCCATACCTGCCCGGTTTCTTGGCGCACCGCGGCTACGGCGTGAAAAGGCTCGTCGAGCACATCTTCTTGTCGACTGAAGGGCTGTGGGGTGTCCCGCTCGGCGTTTCGGCCGACTTCGTATACCTATTCGTTCTCTTCGGCGCAGTGCTCGAAACGGCGGGCGGCGGCGCACTGCTGATCGCACTGGCGAACAAGGTTGCGGGTCGCACGCGAGGGGGCCCGGCGAAGACCGCCGCAATGGCGAGCGCTTTCATGGGATCACTATCTGGAAGCGCGGTCGCGAACGTCGTCACGACGGGCACCTTCACGATCCCCTTGATGAAGCGCGCCGGCTTCCGCCCGTTTTTTGCGGGGGCCATCGAGGCTGCCGCGAGCACCGGTGGCCAGCTCATGCCGCCCGTCATGGGCGCCGGCGCCTTCGTACTCGCGACGTGGACCAACATCCCCTACTTGGAGGTGGCCACCGCGGCCATCATTCCCGCCATCCTGTACTACGTGTCTCTGGTGGCGGCGATCCACTTCCGGGCGGGGCGAATGGGCATCGAGCCTTCCCGAGAGGCGTCCACCGAGCGTGTCCTGGACCGGCTGCACCTGCTGCTTCCGCTGGTTGCGGTCGTGGTGCTACTGGCCATGGGCCGTTCCCCGATGCGTGCTGCCTTCTGGGGAGTGACCTCGGCACTGATCATGGCGTATCTGCGGCCGGCGACCCGACCATCGCTCCCGGATTTGCGCCTCATTCTGGAGGGTGCGGGTCGCGGAGCGGTTCAAGTTGCGGCCGCCTGTGCCGCGGCAGGGATCGTCGTTGGCGTCGCCTCACTTACGGGCATCGGGCTCCGAATGTCGGAGCTCATCATCACGTTGTCCGGCGGAAGTCTGCTGATCGCGCTGATACTGACTGCCATGGGTTCGATCGTTCTCGGCATGGGCCTGCCCACTACCGCCGCGTACGTAGTCCTGGCGGCGCTGGGCGCGCCCGCACTGGTCCAACTCGGTGTGCCACTGCTGTCGGCGCACCTTTTCATCTTCTACTTCGGATGTATCTCCAACGTCACGCCACCAGTGTCGCTGGCTGCGTTCGCCGCCGCGGGTATCGCAGGCTCGCCACCGGTCCGCACGGCGTTTTCCGCGGCGCTTTTGGCCAGCGCCGGCTTCATCGTGCCGTTCATGTTCGTATACGGCCCGGCGTTGTTGCTCGACGGCACGATTCCGGAGATCGCCCTCTCGTTCACGACCGCTATCGCGGGCGTCACCGCCTTCGCTGCCGCCGCCATCGGATATACACGTCGGCCCCTGCCCGCGTGGGAACGTGTGCTGCTCGGCGCAGGTGCCCTCGCGCTGGTCTTCCCGGGCCTGATGTCCGATGGGGCTGGGCTATTGGTGCTCTCTGTTGTTTTCTTTAGGGCTGAGTAGCGACCCTGCGGGAGGATCACAGTGAAGAGAGTCCGAATCCGGTGGGCGGCTCTAGCCGTAGCCGGCTCGATAGCAGCGTGTGGGGTGGAGGGGGGACGGGTCTTCCTCTCGTTGGGTACCGGCGGAACCGGTGGCATTTACTACCCGCTGGGCGGTGCACTTGCGAGCCGCCTGTCCATCGCGGACGAAGGTCGCCAGTACACGGCTGAGGTGAGCGGTGGCTCGGTGGAGAACATCAACCGGCTCGCGACCGGTCAGATCGACCTCGCGTTCGTGCTGGGGGTGACAGCCTTCCAAGCACAAGCCGGCCAGGGAGACTGGGAGGTACCTGTTTCCGGGCTGCGCGTCCTCGCTCCGCTGTATCCCAACCTCACGCACGTGCTGGTGCCGGCGGGTTCGGAAGCGGCCGGGATTGCTGACCTTGCAGGACAGCGCGTCTCCGTGGGTGCCGCAGGTAGTGGCACCGAGCAGGTAGCTCGGCACCTGCTTGATGCGTACGGCCTCAGTTATGATGACATCGACCCGCAGTACTTGTCGTTTACCGAGTCCTCATCCGCGCTGCGGGACGGTGCGATCGACGCGGCTGTGATGTCTGTGGGTTATCCCGCCGCCGCGGTGCTCGAGGCGACGACCACCGCGGGCGTGCGTCTGCTCCCGGTCGATCCCGATGTGATCGCAGCCATGAGGGACGAGCATCCCTATTACACCACCACGATGTTGCCCGACCTCGCGTACCCCGGGGTGGAAGTGGCCATTCCAATGCTGACGGTCCAAAACTGGATGGTCGGCATGGACTCTCTGGACGACGAGGTGGTGACGATACTGCTGAACATCTTGGCCGAAGACCGTGTCTCTTTGGAGCAGGTCCACGCCATGGCGAAGCAGATCGACCTGGATCGCCTCGGCGACGCGCCAATCCCACTTCATGCTGCGACTCAAAGCTGGATTTCACAGAGATAGATGATCGAGAATAAATACGGGGCAGGCCGCGATCTCATGATCGCGGCGCTGCTCGCGCTGTGTGTGCCCATGGGCATCGCAGCTCAATCCAACCCCGGGGGCTCCGAGCACCCGACTCCGACCCTGAAGGCTCCCCGGACCCCCGCGGACGGGCGCGACGCGCTCGATGCCGACGCGCCGCTGCTACCGATCGTGGTCGATGGCGTGCTCGATGACGCCGAGTGGGCAACCGCGAGGGTCTTCACAAACTTCACGCAGACCCAG
>CAUYZA010000425.1:0-2698 GCA_963577225.1 Dehalococcoidia bacterium
TTCATGGGCGTCGCCGCGCTCAGTTCGATCCTGCTGATACCGATGCGCATGCGCACGCATCAGATGGGCGATGCGCCGGTCGCGCCCGCCCCGGCCAGCTCACGCGAAACGAGCGTTGGCGTGCCTCTGGGGGTGCCCAGGGCAGCTTGGCAGGATCCCCTGCTCGAGCCGCGCGGCCAGAAGTCGACCGACATGGGCATCGCCGGCGGCGACTGACCGGCCCGTGGGTTCAACCGGCTTTGCGCCCCACGCCATCTCCCACATAGTCGTCGGAAGCGTTGGGGAACTGCCGCACCGGCTGGCAGCGCTTGCACACCGCCCGGCTCGTGGGCCCGCCCTGCGCCGCGATCACCCAGTGATGCGTGCAGGGCTTCGAGCGCTTCCCCCGACCTTCTTTTCGTTCAACCTGACGGCGTGCCATTCCGCGGCTCCTCCCGGGCCGCGCGGCGACGCGACGGCCTACTGAGATCGTCGGAAGATCGCGGCGGGAGTTTTAGTCGGACGAACGCCCTCAAGCCCGCTGCTCGCTGATACAGCCTCGGACGCTGCTGCATCGCTATCCTCCCCGCGTTTGCCGTGCCCACGCACACAAGGAGACCGGGATGACGTACGACGACGGTCAACTCCAGCCGCGCACCGAGCCCGGCGCCCGCTTCGCCGCGCTGATCGACGACCATGCGCCCGTCTTTCGCGAGCGTGCTGCCCGGCACGACCGCGACTCCACATTCGCCGTCGAAAACATCGCCGACCTCCAGGCCAGCGGTGGTATCGCCGCTTTCGCCCCGCAAGAGTTGGGCGGGTTCGGACTGCAGTCGATCCACGACTGGATCGTCGCGATCGAGCGCCTCGGGCGCGGCGACGCATCCACGGCGATCGCACTCAACATGCACCTCTCCGCCACGCGCGCCTTGGCCGATGTCTGGCGTCGCGCCGTCGCCGATGGCGATCAGGCCGCCGCCGCCGCGCAAGCGGCGACGCTGCAAGCTGTCGTCGCGGGCGATCTCGTGATCGCTGGCACCTCCACCGAGCAGGGCGCCGACTTCCTGCGGCCCGAGAGCACTGCGGTAGCTAGCGAAGATGGCTACGTGCTCAACGGCCGCAAGTTTTTCGTCACTATGTCGCCCGCCGCGCAGCTCTTCGTGATCAATCTGCGCCTGCCAGGCGAGGGGGGCGAGCCCGACCGCTTCGGCTTCGCATTCGTTCCGGCCGACGCGCCCGGCTGCGAAACCCAAGACGATTGGGACGCCCTCGGCATGCGTGCCTCCGGCAGCTCGTCGCTTGTGCTCAACGACTACCGGATCCCCGGCTCCGCCATGCGGGTCGCCGGTGAGATTGGTCACTGGAACCCGGGCGTGCTGATGGGTCGCACGACAGGCAACATCACCCTGGTCGGTGTCTTCCTCGGCATTGGCGAGCGCGCCCACGAGCTGGCGCTGGAAGCGGCGCAGCGGCAGACCAAGACGAAGTTCGGCGGCCCGATCGCGGCCTCGACAGGCATTCAGCATCTGATCGGCCAGATCGAGATCGATCTGCACGCCGCTCGCGCGATTCTTGCCAACGCCGCGCTGCGTCTGGAGTCGGCGCTAGCGGAGACCGCGCCGCGTCCGCCCGATCTCGAAACCGGCCACGCCTTGATGCGCGATTATCAGTGCGCGAAGTGGGTTGTCAACCAGAACGCGATCGCGATCGTCTCACGCGCCATGGACGTCGCGGGTGGCGGCGCGTTCATGGCGGCTAACGAACTGAGCCGGCTCTATGGCGACGTGCGCGCCGGGCCGTTCATGCAGCCGTTCACGCCCAGCGAGACACACGAGTACATCGGGCAGGTGGCGCTGGGCCGGTACCCGGCGGGCTAGGCTCAACGTTAGCTCTGGCCGGTTGCGGCCTTGAAGCTCTCGAGGTGGCCGAGCACGTGACCGATGAGGATGTTCTCGGCCACCTCAGCCGCCGTTGCCGACTGGCCGAACAGGTCGCCCGACTCCGCAAGCTGCGTTTCGCTCATCGCGCGCAAGGCGGCCGCGGCGGCCACCCCACCGTCGCGTGCCAGATCCAGCACCGTTGCCTTGTCGATGCCCGCGAAGTCCGTGGCGTGCGTCGCGTTCTGCGCGTCCAGCTGCTCCGGCGTGATCGCCACTTCGAAGCCACCGGCCCCAATGCCGGTCACGATTCCAGAGATCCCGGCATGCCCACCCGCAAGGTGGTGAGCCAGCGCCGCGGCGGTCCAGCCTTCCTCGCCGGTCGCCTGCCATTCCGCTTCGCCACAGGCCTCGATCGAGGCGATCGCGGCCGCGTTCGCCTCTTCGAATTTCTGGGCAAGTTCCTCAGCCTGGCTCATCGGATCTCCTTCTGCGAAGCGATCGTTGATCGCTCGCGCTGATGAAAATGGCCGGTCAGCGTTGCACACGGTGCGGATCGTGGCTGTCTTCGGCGGGCTGAATGCATCGGGCAGGTCAGCCTCGAGCGCTACCCCTGGCTAGCTCTGGCCGGTGGTCGCGTTGAAGCTTTCGAGGTGGCTCAGCGCGTGTCCGATCAGGATGTTCTCGGCCACTTCAGCCGCCGTCATGTTCTGTCCGAAAAAATCATCGGTCTTGGCCAGCTGGGTCTCGCTCATGGCGCGCAGAGCGGCGGCCGCGCCGTCGCCGTTCTGGCGCGCAAGGTCGAGCACAGCGACCTTGTCCGCCTTCGCGAACTCGGTCGC
>CAUYZA010000426.1:0-2691 GCA_963577225.1 Dehalococcoidia bacterium
CACAAGATCGTCAACGACGTGGTGGGCGGCGTGCCGGTGCTGATCACGTACTGCCCACCGCCATTGCGTTCGAGCGGCACGTCGGGGAGCGGACGCTCCTCTTCGACACGTCCGGCATCCTCCGCAACAGCGATTTGGTGATGTACGACCGGGAGACGGAGTCGCTCTGGCAGCAGATCGACGGTAAGGCGCTGGTCGGCGACATGGTGGGCGCGACGCTGACGCCGCTATCCGCCCCGATTGTTGCGTTCGGCCAGCTACGCGATGCGTTCCCCAACGCGCTGGTGCTGTCGCGGAACACGGGCACGCCCATCGCCTACGGGGGGCACCGTACACGGCCTACGACGCCGTGGATGACCGCGACGACTACCGCCGCCTCTTCGATGGCGAGCTGGACCCGCGGCTGCAGTTCGCGGAACGGGTCGTGGGGGTGCGCATCGCCGGGAAGGCCGTCGCCTATCCGCTGCCGCTGCTGATGGAGCGTCGGGTGGTGGCGGACGTCGGGGGGGGGCAGCCCATCGTCGTGTTGTGGACGCCCGGGGCGCGCTCCGCGCTCGATCAGCCGCGCATCGATGAGAGCCGCGACGTGGGTGCGTTCGCCGTCTTCGACCCGGAGGTCGACGGGGAACGGCTGCAGTTCACGCCCGATCCGGACGACCCGCTGATGTTCCGCGATCGGCGCAGCGGGTCGGTCTGGAACATCTTCGGCCAGGCGCTGAGCGGCCCCTTGGCGGGGACGCGGCTCACGCCGATCGTGCACGGCACGCATCTCTGGTTCGCCTGGGCAGCGTTCCAACCGGATACCGCGATCCGGGAATAGGCACGAGCAGGCCGCGCATTGGACGCAACGGCGAGCCGCCGCCGCTCAGCGACGGCTCCGCGACGCCTTCCGCGGGATTCAGGAGGTCGACGCGAGGATGCGATCGACCTCCGCCATCGCCACCTCGTCCAATTGCCAGGCAAGCGTGGCGACGGCGTTGCTGCGAACCTGCGCCGGCGTCGTCGCGCCGGCAATGACCGACGCCACCGCCGGTTGCGAGGCGAGCCAAGCTAGCGCCAGTTCCAGGATCGTGTGGCCATGTGCTTCAGCGAAGTTGGTGAGCGCTTCCAAGGCGTCGAAGCGAGCGTCTGAGAGCGCCGCGGTCGCTTGGTGTTCCTCGAAGTGCGTCAGGCGCGCGTTGGCCGGCAGCGGCGCGGCGCGCTGGTACTTGCCGGTGAGGAACCCTGCGGCGAGGGGGAAGTAGGGGATCACGCCGACGCCGTTTTGCACCGCGCTCGGCACCACGTCGGCTTCGACGTCGCGGCGCAGCAGGCTCCATTCGTTCTGGGCGGACACGAAGGGTTGGAGGTCCCGCTCTGACGACACGCGGGCCGCCGCGGCTATCTGCTCGCCGCTGAAATTCGAGGATCCGATCCAGCGCACGACGCCCCGTTGCACCAGCCGGTCCAGCGCCTCCAACGTCTCCTCGATCGGCGTGTCGACGTCGGGCAAGTGCATCTGATAGAGGTCGATGTAGTCCGTGCCCAAGCGGCGCAGGCTGCCCTCAACCGCTTGGAGGATGTAGTCGCGTGATCCACCGATCCGCGAGTCCGGAACCCCCCGCCAGTGACCGAACTTCGTCGCGATGATGACATCCGGGCGGCGTGCGCCTAGCGCTCGACCTAAGTACTCCTCGGACAGGCCCTTGCCATAGCTCTCGGCGGTGTCGAATAGCGTGATGCCCTGATCGAGCGCCTCATGCACGACGGCAACGCTCGCCGCTTCGTCGAGTACGCCCTCCTCCCAGACTTGATCACCAAAACTCGTGCAACCCAACCCCACCGCCGAGACCCGCAGATCCGAGTTACCAAGGCGCCGGTATTCCATCACGTCTTGCTCGCTCTCTGGCCCGGCCACGAGCAGTCGGGCACTGGCGGCTTCGACGCGAGGAGCTCCCCACGCCAGAAGCGATGGACATGGTACCGGGATGGCTCCCGTCTTCAATAGCGGCCACGGAAAAGCCAGCGTCGGCCGGTTCTATACTCGCCGCGCAAGGAAAGGGGCCCCGTATGGCACCAGCGGCAGTGCGAGTCACATCGGGCGAGCTGATCGGACGCGACGAGGGTGGGCTGTCCGTCTTCCGGGGCGTGCCCTATGCGCAGCCGCCGCTCGGCGAACTGCGCTTCGCGCCCCCGCAGGCCCCCGAGCCGTGGTCCGGCACACGCGACGCGTGCGAGTTCGGGCCGGTCTCGGTCCAGGCGCTGAACCCGCACATGGAGCAGACGCTGGCGATGGGACCGGAGCCGGTCTCAGAGGACTGCCTGACGCTGAATGTTTGGACGCCGGGGCTCGACGACGGGCGCCGGCCCGTGCTGTTCTTCATCCACGGCGGCGGCTTCACGTTGGGAGCCGGCTCGCAACCGGTCTACGACGGCGCGTCGCTCGCGCGGCGGGGCGACGTCGTCGTCGTGACCATGAACTATCGGCTGGGGATCCTCGGCTTCCTGCACCTGGCGGAGATCGCCGGGGGAGGCGAAGCCTGCTCGAACGTCGGCTTGGCCGACCAGGTCGCGGCCCTGCGCTGGGTGCGCGACGAGATCGCGTCCTTCGGCGGCGATCCAGACAACGTCACGATCTTCGGCGAATCGGCCGGAGGCTGGGCGGTAGCGGCGCTGCTCGGGACCCCCGCTGCGTCGGGGCTATTCCATCGG
>CAUYZA010000427.1:0-2691 GCA_963577225.1 Dehalococcoidia bacterium
ACGAAGAGGACGGTCACCGTCTCGCCGATGTCGAGGTCTTCATCGACCAGGAATCGGGCGAGCGCAGCGTCCGCGGCAGTGCCACCGTCGAGTTTTAGCGCCCCAGGCCCGTCCTGCGACCAGAGGCTCAGGATCCGCTGATCGTGAGCTGCGACATGCGGATCGTCGGCACCGCCGTGCCTCCGAACCACTGCAGGTCGTCGCCGACCGCGTCGATCGAGCGCAGCATGTCGGGCAGCGAGCCGGAGACATTGATCTCGGTCACCGGCTCCGCCAGTTGGCCGTCGCGAATCCAGATCCCCGCCGCCCCGCGCGAGAAGTCGCCCGTGACCAGGTTGATCCCAAAGCCCATCGCCGTCGTCATGTAGAGCCCATCCTTCACGCTGGCGATGATCTCTTCTGGGGGCGTCGAGCCCGGTTCGACCAGCAGGTTGCCCGTGCCGATCGCCGGCAAGCTGCTGATCGAGCGCGTGGCCGACCCGGTTGAGCGTTCAGCGGTGCGGCGTGCGTTGTACGTGTCGAACAGGAACCCGCGGAAGGTCCCCGCCTCGAACAACGTATTGCGGCGTGTGCCGATCCCCTCGCCGTCGAACGGCCGCGACCCGAGACGACTCGGCAGCGTCGGGTCATCGGTCAGCGTGAACAACTCCGAGGCCACCTGTTCGCCCACGAGATCGGCCAGGAACGTGCTGCGCTGGAAGTACTCTTCACCGTTCGCCGCTCGAGCCAAGATCCCCGCGAAGCCCGCCACCAGCCTCGGCTCCCAGACGACCGGAACCTGTGTCGTCTCATGCTTCGCCGCCCCGAGTTGGCGTAGCGCCCGAGCTGCGGCTTCACGCCCGATCGCCGCGGGGTCCTCCATGCGATGGAGTTGGCGCTCCGCCGTGTACCACTGGTCGTTCTTCAGGCGCCCGTCCTCCTCGGCCGCCATGATCTCCACGGACAGCGACGCCGACGTGCCGACATACGAAGCGCCAAACCCGTTCGTGTCGGCCAGCGCCACTTCCGAAATACGGCTGCCGAAGGTGGCGCCGTCGCTGTTGGTGATCCGCTCATCGGCGTCGAGCGCCGCCTGCTCGCAGGCCAGGGCGCGGTCGATTCGCTCCTGCATCGTCAGCGTCTCGATGTTTTCGTCGTAGAGGCCCAGGGCGTCCGGCGTCCGCACCTGATCGGCCGGGTCGGCCAGGCCGGCGAACTCATCGGGCTGGGCCAGACCGGCCAGCTCCATCACGGTCGCGACCGTCTCGTCCAGCGCGCCATCGGAGATGTCCGAGGTCGACGCCACGGCCTGCCGCCCGTCGACGATCACCCGCACACCCGCGCCCAGCGAGGTCGCCTTGATCAGCTTCTCGAGTTCGCCCAGCCGCACGGTCGCGTCGGAGTTCGTGGTACGCATCGCGACGGCATCGGCCTGCGTCGCGCCGGCAGCCTTAGCCCGCTCGACGAGTTGTTCCGCAATCGCAAGGACCGGCTGCTCGCTCATCCCTGCACCTGGGTGCCGCCCACGGTCATCCCGGAGATCAACACCGTGGGAATACCGACACCCACCGGCACCGACTGACCATCCTTGCCGCAGGTCCAGCGCCCATCACTCAGCTCGAAGTCGTTCGCCACGCCGGTCACCTTGCTCATCGCGTCGGGCCCGTTTCCGATCAAGTTGACGTCGCGAATCGGCGCCGTGATCTGGCCGTTCTCGATCAGGTAGCCCTCGGTCACCGAGAAGACGAAGTCACCGTTCGTGATGTTGACCTGCCCGCCGGAGAACGACTTACAGTAGATCCCGTACTCGACGCGCCGCAGCAAATCCTCCGGGCTATCTTCGCCCGCCGTCATATACGTGTTCGTCATGCGCGGCATCGGATAGTGCTTGAATGACTCCCGACGTCCATTGCCACTGGGCTCGACTCCGAAGTGACGCGAGCTGATCTGATCCTGCATGTACGCCGCCAGGACGCCGTTCTCAATCAGCACGTTCTTGCGCGGGGCGTTGCCCTCGTCGTCGATGTTGATCGAGCCACGGCTGTTGAGGATGGTGGCGTCGTCGATCACCGTCACCAGCTCCGATGCGACCGACTGGCCGACGCGGTCCGAATAATTCGAAGTCTTTTTGCGGTTGAAGTCGGCCTCCAGGCCGTGTCCCACCGCCTCGTGCAGCAGGATCCCGGAATCGCCCGCGGCCAGCACCACAGGGAACGTCCCCGCCGGAGCCTCTTGCGCACCCTGCTGCAAGACCGACTGTCGCGCCGCCTCTTCCGCGATCGATTCCGGTGTCTGCGAATCGAAATACTCCATTCCCAACCGCCCGCCGCCGCCCCAACGGGCGACGCGACGCTCCCCCGCGTCGTCCGTCAGCACGCTGACGTTGAAGCGCATCAGCGGCTGGTAGTCCGCCACCAGCGTGCCGCTGCTCGTCGCGACGAGCACCCGCTTCTCGCTGTCCGCGAAGGACACGTCGACGCGGCCCACGCGCGGGTCGTACGCCCGTGCCGCCACGTCTGCGAGCCGAATCATGTCCACCTTGTCGGAGAGCGGCACCATCGTAGTTGGCATGGCGAGGGCGTAGCGATCCGCGTCGTAGGACGTCGCCGTCACATCCACCGGCACGACCGACCCATCGCCGGTGGCGATCTGGGCCGCGGTCTCTGCCGCCTTTCGCATCGCCTCCAACGAGAGATCCTCCGTGTAGGCATA
>CAUYZA010000428.1:0-2690 GCA_963577225.1 Dehalococcoidia bacterium
CTCAAGCCATTGCAGAAGCCCCACCCGCCGATTGGTGTGGCGGGGCTCTCCTCTCCGTCGCCCACGCTCCACATGGCGGGCGAGCGGGGCTGGATCCCGATGTCGCTGAACCTCAACCCCGGCTACGTGAAGGGGCACTGGGACTCCTACGAGGCGGGCGCGAAATCCAGCGGCCGTTCCGTCAGCCGGCGCGACTGGCGCATGGTGCGCGAGGTCTTCGTGGCGGAGACAGACGAGGAAGCGATCCAGGCCAGCGTGGGCGACATGATGGGTCGCATGATGCGGGACTATTTGCTACCGCTGTTCGAGGCCTTCGATTTCAAGGACTTCCTTAAGCACGACCCCAGCGTGAGCGACGCGGAGGTCACTCCGGAGTACTGCGCCGAGCACAACTGGTTGGTCGGCTCGCCGGAGACCGTGGCGGCGAAGATCGAGAAGACCTACAACGAGGTGGGCGGTTTCGGCCACCTGCTGATGTTTTGCTTCGACTATGCCGACAACCCGGAGCCCTGGCGTCGATCGATGGAGCTCCTGGCGACCGAGGTCATGCCGCGCGTCGCACATCTCGAAGGGGACTAGCCTCGAAGGAGCTTGGCTGCCAAGTCGGACGCCTCGACGAACAAGCAGACCGTGCAGGACGCGTTCACGGCCTGGGCCGGGGGTGATGGCAATGCCTTCGTCCGGCTCCTGGCCGAGGACGTGCGCTGGACCGTGATCGGGACCACCGAGATCTCCGGCAGCTTCACGACGCGTCAGGAGTTCCTCGACAAGGCGGCGGGCAAGATCGGCGCGGTGTTGGCGCGGCCACTGGAGCCGAACTTGGTCAGCGTGTTGGCCGACGGCGATCTCGTCTCGATCCAGTGGGAAGCGCAAGCGGAGACGAAGTCTGGCCGGCCCTACCGGCAGACGTATTCCTGGGTTGTGCGTTTCGCGCAGGGTCGCATCGTCGAAGGCACGGCCTACCTCGACACAGAGCTGTTGACGGCGGTCCTGTCGGACTAGACGCCCGGACCGGAGCGATATCTGGCTCAGCAATCGTGACCTCTGCACGCACTCCGCGGACTCCGTCGGTCTGAGTCGGTCTGATCAGGGCCGAACGATTCCGTGCGGACCAGATAAACGAAAACGTCTCGGAAAGGAAGCGATCTCACGGAGATTCGCGGATACCACATGGAGACGGAGGAAACGCACAGATGCCTGATCGCGTCAGCCTTTAAGCGTGTGGCGTTTCTAGGCCGCTGGAAACGATTCAAATTCAAACAACGAACCCCAGACGATCTATTGTCTCACTCAAGCGTGAATACTAACCTAAGCTCTCGTTTACGGGACTAATCGCGATCCGCCGCGTCGCCTGAGGAGTTTGTCGGGACGAAAGGTAGGAATCTCATGCTCCATGCCCGCATCATGGTGGCACTCATGACGGGCCTGGTTGCGGCATTCACCGTTGCCGCGACCGTTTCGGCTCAGGCTCTCTGGACCGACCAAGAGCCGTCCGAGGGGACAGACCCGCCCGCCGAAAGGGGTGCGGGACAGCTCCCTCTGGATCGCCGTGGTCCTTTGGGTGTCGAACAGGAGAAATTGGAATGACTCGAACACGCATCACAATGGCACTGGTGACCGGCCTCATCGCCGTCCTCGCCGTCGCCCCGAGCGTGTCAGCCATCGTCTTACTGGACCGACTAGAGGCCCAGCGGATACAAGGGTCCTTCTCGCCGCGTGAGCGACGAGGGGGCTGCTCCATTTAACAACCGCGGCCGTGGGCGCCTCACGACCCAAATCACAAAATCGTGGGCGGACTCCTTGGTCCGATGATCCGATGGTGCGGACCTCGCCGGCGCGATCAGGCGCAGAGACTTGGCGCCCGTGAGCGTCAAGTGAGCGCCGGAATCCGTCCGGCTGTCTTGCGCAACATCGTTTACCAACGGATGATCGCCACACGTTCGGTTGGACGCTCTTGCTCGGACTTGCCGGGTAAGGAGATGGGAGCAGCCTCATGTCGCGCACCCGTATCACAGTTGACCTGGTGGCCGGACTGCTCGCGGCCATCGCCATCACCCCCACCGTGTCCGCAGCTCTCCTCTGGGCCGATTAAGGCCGACGCGTGGATCGCCCCGCTGCGGCCGGACGAGGGGTCGTCCCCGTCCAGACGAAGATTGGATAGGTTGGAATACTACGCGCTCGTACAGCGGTCGCTCTCATGACTGGCCTCGTCGCGGCGCTGGTGATCGGACCGTCCGCGTCGGCCGGTATCTTCTGAGTCGACTAGAGGTGCGGGCGCCCTCCTAGCCGCGCGATCGCGGCGCGATCCCGCGAACGCTGGTCTCGACCCGATACACACTTGTCTGCGCGGTCAAGAACAGCGTCGAGTAGTCGGCGCCGCCAAAGGCCAGGTTGGCGGCATGCTCCTCCATCTCGAAGACGCCCAGCCGCTCGCCGTTTGCGTCAACCACCCAGACGCCGCCCGCGCCCGTTGACCAGAGCCGCCCATCCTCGTCGACTTTCATGCCGTCGGGCACACCGCGACGGTCATCGTCGCTCATGTCGACGAAGAGCTCGCCACCCGACAGCGATCCGTCCGCAGCAACGTCGTAACGCCGGATGATGCTGTCCTGCGAATCGCCGATGTAAAGCACCGATCCGTCGGGGTTGAAGGCGAGTCCGTTGGGTTGCGCGAAGCCGTCGACGACGAG
>CAUYZA010000429.1:0-2667 GCA_963577225.1 Dehalococcoidia bacterium
TGCCCGGTCAGCAACATGGCGGATCTGGCGTCGAACCCACAGCTCCAGCATCGCAAATTCTTTGGCCAGGACTCTGACGGGGTGCGTCGGCCGGGCGCTCCAATGCGCATGTCGGCCACGCCGTGGTTGCGAGGGGCGGCTCCGCGGCTGGGCGCGGATACAGACGCGGTCATGGAGCAGGTCAGCGGCCTGCCTCTGGGGAACGGGGCCGGCGGAGAGCCGCCGACAGTGGACGCTGAGTGGGCGCGTGAGATCTTCAAGGGTTTGCGGGTCGCGGATTTCTCCTGGGTAGGGGTGGGGCCGAACGCGGCGCAGCAGCTCGCCTGGCACGGTGCAGAAGTGATCCGGGTGGAATCGACGCTGCGCACAGACACGTTCCGATCGAGCGGACCGCTGGCTCCGAACGTGGAAGGCTTGGATCGCAGCGCGTATTTCGCGAACCATAATCGCGACAAGCTGGCCGCGCAGATCAACCTGCGTGAGCCGGGCGGGGTAGAGGCGGCCAAGCGCCTGATCGCGCAGAGCGACATCGTGACCGAGAGCTTCACGCCCGGCTTCATGCAGGAGGTCGGCCTCGACTACGAGTCGGTGCGGGCCGTGCGGCCCGACGTGATCATGATCTCGATGTCGATGGAGGGGCAGGGCGGCCCGCATGAGGCGTTCCGCGGTTTCGGCCTGATCCTGCAGGCGACGGCCGGGATCACGGGCCTGACCGGCTGGCCCGACCGCGCGCCTGTGGGGACCGGCGTGGCTTACACGGACTGGCTCGCGACGCACATCGCGGCGGCGGCGCTGTTGGCCGCCGTCGATCATCGACGGCGGACGGGGGAGGGTCAGTACATCGACCTCTCGCAGCTCGAGGCGACAACCTACGGTCTCGATGCCGCCCTGTTGGACTATCTCAACACCGGCCGCGAGGCAGCTGCGCTGGGCAACCGGCATCTGGAACACGCTCCACACGGCGTCTTCCCCTGCACCGGCGAGGACCGCTGGTGCGCCATCGCGGTCACGTCGGACGAGGAATGGCTGGCGCTCTGCGAGGAATTGGGGCGGGAGGACTGGGCGGCGGATGAAGGTCTGCGGACGGCGGACGGCCGGCTGAGCCGAGAGGACGAGTTGGAAGCCGGGATCGTGCACTGGACGGCCAGCCTGGCGGCGGACGCGGTGCAGGAGTCGTTGCAGGCGCGCGCCGTGGCGGCGCATCTCGTCGCGACCGTGGGGGACATCCAGCACGACCCGCAGCTGCTGCATCGGGGGCATTGGTGGGAGACGGATCACGCGGTGATCGGGCCGATGACGTACGACGGGGCAGCATACCGGCTGTCGGAGACGCGGGCACGGCCGGGTCAAGGAGCGCCGTTGATGGGGGAGCACAACACCTACGTCTATCGCGAGGTGATGGGATACAGCGAGGATGAGCTGACGGAGCTTGTCGCCGCGGGCGTCGTCTATTAACTGGATCGGGTCCCGTTCTCACCAGGGTTTGCTCGCGACGACCGCAAACGCGGCGGGCGGGCCGTCCCAACCAGTCGCGGTCGCCGCGCAGCAAACACACTACGCGGTCGTGCGGGCGTGGAAGGGCGTGACCTTGCCAGTCTCGAGGTCGAAGCGGTAACGCCACTGCTTGAGCAGGTCCAGGCCGTAGAGGTGGATCGCGAGCGTCTTGCCCTCGGGGATCTCCACGGCGTGGATATCGGCCGGCGGTTCCGGCAGGAACGTGGTGTTGCCGGCCGCTATGCGGGTGGCGTCACGCTGCTCGAGGTCAGCATGCCAAGGCTTGGTGCCGTCGTCGACGCGGGTGTAGTTGTGGTTCAGCTCAAGGCCACTGATCACACCCTCCATCGCCCAGCCGTTGTGGTTGTGGATCGGGGCGCTGCTGCCCTCGGGCCAGACCACGGCGAGCACCGTCAGGTCGTCGGAGCGGTGGATCACGAAGCCCTTATCCGGGTCGGGATCGTCGTTGCCATCGAAGTCGGCTAGGCAGTCGGGGCGGGCGATGATGCGCTCCAGCGGGCCGAGGAGATTCGCGATGGTGTCGTCGGGAGCCTGCCGGCGAGCGGCGACCTCCTGCGCGTCACGCACGAACTCTTGGAGGGTATAGAGCGTGGTGGTCATGGCGACTCCCTGCGGCGTGGGCTGCTTGGGCCAAGTGTAGTTGCTTCGAGGCGGGGAAACCGGTCAGCCGCCGAGCACGGAGAGCGCCGCTTGGGGGGTGGGAAACCAGCGGATGCGCGGATCGTCGCGACGGAACCATTTGGCCTGGGCGCGAGCGAGTTGGCGGGTGGCCAGTTTGACGGCCTCGATCGTCTCGTCGAGTGAGGGGGCGGGCGCCGCGCTTGGGAGCAGGTACTGAACGACCTGGCTGTAGCCGATGCTCTGCAGCCCCGGCACTTCAGGTTCGAGTCCTTCGGCGAGCAGCGCCTCTGTCTCCGCGACGAGCCCCGCGGCGAACATCGCGTCGACGCGGGATGCAATCCGACGGTCGATGCGCTCTAGCTCAATGTCGGGCGCGACGATTGTGACTTCGAATTGATGGCGCTCTTCGTGCCAGTCGGAGATAGGGCGGCCCGTCAGTTGATGGACTTCCAAGGCGCGGATCAGGCGCCGGACGTTGTTGGGGTGGATGCGCCGCGCGGCGGTCGCGTCGATCTCCGCGAGCCGGGCATG
>CAUYZA010000430.1:0-2634 GCA_963577225.1 Dehalococcoidia bacterium
CAGCGCCTCCGGGTCCACCGTGACGAGGACGTTATCGCCCTCCCGGATCGCCTGGTGCTGCGGGCGGGTGTCGGCTTCGAAGAGGAAGGTCGCCTCACCGGCCTGGACGCGAAACGTGAGGCGCCTGCCACGAAACGAGCGCTGCCGGACCTGCGCCAAGAAGCTATTCGTGACGTGCCGATCGACGCCGCCATCCACTCGTTCGAGTTGGGCGCGCTCGTCGCCGATCAGTAGCGTGGCACGCCCGCGCGGAGCGTCGACGTGCGGCAGGAGCGCGAAGTCGCCGATCGTCGTGCGCGCCACTGTCGCGCCTTCTCGATCTTCGATCTGCGCTTCGATCAGGTTGCCGAGGCCGATGAAGCGAGCTACGAAGGCGTCCACGGGCTGACGGAAGATCGCCTCCGGCGTGCCCGACTGCCGGATCTCGCCCCGCTCCATGATCAAGACCCGATCGGCGAGCGAGAATGCTTCATCCTGATCGTGCGTCACGTAGATCGAGGTTTGGCCCAGCTCGGTCAGGATCCGTCGCAACTCCAGCAGCAGCGTGTCGCGCAACCCGCGGTCGAGCGCGCCCATCGGCTCGTCCAGCATGAGCAGACGCGGTCGTGGCGCCAAGGACCGTGCCAGCGCGACGCGTTGACGCTCGCCCCCGGAAAGCTGATGTACCTGGCGCGACTCGTATCCCGTCAAGCCAACGATGGTCAGCAGATCGGCCACCCGCTCACGACGCTCGTCGCCTCCAAGCCCCTGCATGCGCAGACCGAAGTCGATGTTCTGCTCCACTCGCAGGTGCGGGAAGAGGGCGAATTCCTGGAACATCAGCCCGAACCCGCGTCGATGCGATGGCACGGCCGCCAGGTCGTTGCCATCCAGCCGCACCACGCCCGCCTCCGCGGGCTCCAGCCCTGCCACCACCCGCAGGATCGATGTCTTCCCACATCCGCTCGGACCCAGCAGCGCCAGCACCTCGCCCGCCTCGACCTCGAACGAGACATCGCGCAGGACCAACTCGTCGTCGTAGCGCAGGCGCAACCCCTCGGCCGTGAGCAACGCCACTAGAACTCCCCCACATCGCGGTAGCGGAAGCGCTCGATGATCAGGAATCCGGCCATACTGACGACCATCAACACGCTGCTCATCGCGAGCGCCGCCCCCAACCGTTCCGCGCCAGCCTGCCCGAGGTAGCGGAAGATCGCGACGGGAATCGTCGAATACTCGGGTCGAGTCAGGAGCAACGAGGCGCCAAACTCGCCCAGCGAGATCGCGAAGGCGAAGGTCGCTCCGACCAGGATCGCGCGCGACGCGATCGGCAGATCGATGTAACGGAACACCCGCAGCGAGGAGGCTCCCAGCATCGTCGCCGCCTCCCGCAGCTCAGCGTCGATGCCGCGCACCACCGCCAGCACACTGCGGACCACGAAAGGATAGGCGATCAGGCTGTGGGCGATCACGAGAACCACCCACGAGGCACGCAGATTCAGCGGCGGCGAGTCGAGCGCGATCAAAATTCCGAAGGCGAGCGTGATCGCCGACGCGCCCAGCGGCAGCATGAAGAGGGCGTCGGCCAGGGTTCTCAGACGCCCGCGGGCGCGGGCGAGGGCAAAGGCGATGATCGTGCCGAGCGGCACGGCCACGAGCATCGTGGCGCCGGCGAACCAAAGTGAGTTCTTCATCGCCCCACTGAGCGAGACGAAGAAGACCCGACCACCTGTGTTCGTCTCGAGACCGCTGTAGTGCGCCAACGTGTAGCCGTCGCTGCCGCTGAACGACCGCTCGACCAGCGCCAGCAACGGTGCCAGGACGATCGCCAGAACGACTAAGAAGTTCGAGAGGATCAAGAGTCCTTCCCGGCGCCCGCGCGGACGTCGGGCTCCGGCCGCCCGGGGCTGGAAATTGAGCGGCACGGCGCTGCGTTCCTGGAAGCGCGCGTAGAACAGCATCACACCGAAGGTGACTGCCAGTTGGATCAGCGAAAGTGCGGCCGCCAGTTCCAGCCGGAACAGGCGCGCCGTGAGGTTGTAGATCGTCACCTCCACCGTCGCGAACTGCGGCCCGCCCAAGATCAGCACGACCCCAAAGCTCGTGAATGAGAAGAGGAACACCAACGACGCCGCGGCCAAGATCGCCGGCCGGATCTGCGGCAGGGTCACGCACCAGAAGACCTGCAATGGCCCGGCCCCCAGCAGCCGCGCCGCCTCCTCCGTCTTCGGATCGACGTGGGCCCACAGCGCCGACACCGTTCGCACCACGACGGTGTAGTTGAAGAAGGTGTGGGCCAGCAGAATGATCCAGATCGAGCTGGTCAGGTTGAGCGGCAAGATCCCGTTCGCCCCTACCAGCGCCACGAACCCGAACGCCACCACGATCGTGGGCATGACGAAAGGCACCGTCGTCAGCGCCCGGATCAGTGTCTTCGCGGGGAAGTCGTAGCGGGCGAAGATGTACGCGCTGGGCAGACCCAGGGCCAGCGTGAGCAGCGTTGAAGCAACGGCCTGCCAGAGGGTGAACCAGATCCGGCCCAGGAAAAAGTCGTCGCCCAGGATGTCGCCGAAAGGAGCAAGCGAGAAGCCGTCGCTGGCGAAACTCTCGCGAAAAATCTCGAACAGCGGATAGACGAAGAAAAGCCCCAGGAAC
>CAUYZA010000431.1:0-2621 GCA_963577225.1 Dehalococcoidia bacterium
CGAGACCTCGATGATCGGGGTGGGCTCCAGCGGCAGGCGGCGCCGACGCGGGTCGTGCAAACGCACCTGCGTCACGAATTCAACATCGAGGTCGGCTACCAGCAACGTGTCCTCAAACATCGGGGCGCGCGCCAGCAAATCGCCACGCGGGTCGTGGATCATGCTGTCGCCCGGGAAGACCAGCGCGTCTTGCCCGCCAATCATGTTGCAGTAGCAGACGATGACCGCGTTATCGGAGGCCCGCGTCGAAAGCATCTTCTCGCGTTGCGCCATCTTGCCGCCGTAGAACGGCGAGCCGTTGATGTTGACGATCACTTCCGCCCCGGCCAGCGTTTGCTCCTGCGCCGGTCCGGAAGAGTACCAGATGTCCTCGCAGATGTTGACGCCGACCAGCACACCGGCGATGTCGAAGACGGGCGCCTCCGTGCCGGGCCGGAAATAGCGCGCCTCATCGAAAACGCCGTAGTTGGGTAGGTAATGCTTGTGGTATCGCCCGCGCACCTCGCCCTCCGCGATCAGCGCGGCGGCGTTGAATGGATCATGTTCGTAATCCACGAAACCAACCACGGCCGCCACGTGCTTACCCCGCGTGTAGGCGGCCAATTCGTCGAGCGCGTCGAGGTTGTCCTGCACGAAGCGCCGTCGCATCACCAGATCTTCGGGGGGATAGCCGGTCAGCACCAGCTCCGGAAAGGCCACCAAATCCGCGCCAACCGACTCCGCCCGATCGATCCGCTCACGGATCGCGGCGGCGTTGCCCGCAATGTCGCCGACGGCGGGATTCATCTGCGCCAGAACAACACGGAATTGCCGCATGAAAATTCCCTTATTCGGTCCCTCTCTTGATAGTCTGGGACTTAGTGTCAAATGTACACGAAGTCGCCCGACGCCTCTAGCTACGCGCTGCTTGGGCTCGCCCGGCGACGGAGGCGACGATAAACTCAATCCTTGTCCAACCAGATGGCTACGAACCTAACCTCCAGCGCACTATCCGCAATCTCCCTGGCTGAGGTGACCTACCTCCACCCCGGAGAGCGCGGCGTGCGCGAGCTCAGCCTAACGCTCGATCCCGGTGGCGTCCTCGCCCTCCTGGGACCGAACGGATCGGGCAAAAGCACCATCCTCAGCTTGGTGGCCGGCTTCCGCGCGCCGCAGCAAGGCAACGTGCGCGTGCTGGGATCTAGCGTCGACCCCGAACTGCGACGCCGTATCGGCATGGTCTTCCAGGAGAGCAGCCTCGACGAGCTGATGTCGGTCCGCGAGACGCTCTGGCTGCACGGACGCCTCTTCGGCCTCGGCGGCCGCGACTTGCGCGACCGAATCGACGAGCTACTTGAGCTGATCGGGCTCGCGGACCGCGGCAACGACCGCGTCGAGATCCTCTCCGGCGGCCTCAAACGACGCGTGGAACTGGCCCGCGCCATCCTGCACCAGCCAGACCTAATCCTGCTCGACGAACCGACGCTCGGACTCGACCCCGACTCCAAAGCGCGGCTGTGGGAGACCCTGCTGGCGGTCAACGCCGAGGGTGCCTCAATTTTGCTTGCCACCAACGATGTTGCGGAGGCGGAACGCTACGGCCGCCACGTCGCCTTCCTCGACAACGGACGTCTGATCGCCTCCGGCGTCGCCTCCGAGCTCAAGCGCGACCTGCGACGCGACTCGGTCGAGGTCGATTGGCCGGGCGCGCCCGATGACCTCGACGCCACGCTGGCTGCCTGGCCCGGCGTCGGCGGCGTCACCACCGTGCCGCCGCTCGTGCACGCCACCGTCGACGACGCTTCGGTCTTCGTGCCCAGCCTGTTCGAGATCGCGGGCGGCGCGATCAAGGGCATCCGCATCCGCGAGTCCACCCTGGAGGATGCGTACTTTCGCCTCGTCGGCCAGACGCTCAATGACACGACGACCGGCGCAACCCAGTCCGCATCCGCAACACCAGCCGATCCTTCCCCAGCCTCGCAGGCCCAAATATGAGCGCGCTGGCGGGCGGGGCCATCGCCTCCTGGGCGTTGCTGGAACGTGACGTGCGCGCCTTCCTGCGGGCGCGCTCGCAACTGTACTCGTCCGTCTTGCTGCCGCTGATGCTGCTGGCCATTCTCGGCACCGGCGTCTCCGACGGTCTCAATCCCACCTCCGCCGTGATCCGCGACGGCGACTACGTCTCTTATCTCTCCCCCGGCATGATCGCCCTCACCGCCCTCTTCTCGTCGACGTTCTCCTCCGCCTCCTTCTACCGCGACCGTGACAGCGGGATGCTGCGCACCTTGCTCGCCTCGCCGCACGGTGTGCGCACGATCCTGTTTGGCAAGTCGCTCGCCGCCGTCGCCATCGGCTCAATGCAGGCGTTCCTGATCCTGGCCGTGGCGGCCGTCATTCCGGGCATCGACCTGGCCTGGCAATTCGGCTGGCTGGGCGGCGTCGCCATGGTCGTGGCCGGCATCCTGGCGATGAACTTCCTGCTCTCGGGCATCGCGCTGCTCGTCGCGACGCGCATCCGCACGATGCAGGGCTTCCATCTCGTCATGAACCTGGTCCTCTTCCCGCTCTTCTTCCTCTCCGGCGCCTTCTTCCCGCTCGACTCGCTGCCCGACTGGCTGCGCGTGCTGGGCCTCGCCAACCCC
>CAUYZA010000432.1:0-2605 GCA_963577225.1 Dehalococcoidia bacterium
AAAGCCAGGCAGGCTCATACTCCTGGGACATGGGGAGAACAGCCTCTTCGAGATCGCTGCTGAGTTGCGGATGCAGTTTCCGTCAGTCGAGGCGCACGTCGTTTTGGCCGACGTGCGCGATCGTCAGCGTATGATGCGTGTCTTCCAGACGCACCAGCCGACTGTGGTCTTCCACGCCGCTGCCCACAAACACGTGCCGCTGATGGAGGAGAACGCCGCCGAGGCGGTGACCAACAACGTCATCGGCACTCGAAACGTCGTCAACGCCGCCGTGTCTGTCGGTGTGCAGCGATTCGTGATGGTGTCCACCGACAAAGCCGTAGCGCCCAGAAGCATCATGGGCGCGTCGAAACGTGTGGCCGAGCTTGTCGTGCAGCGCGCCGCGAAACAGTACGGTGTGGGCTACGTTGTTGTGAGATTTGGGAACGTCCTGGGAAGTCGTGGCAGCGTCGTGCCGATTTTCAAGGCACAGATCGCGCGCGGTGGTCCCGTTACCGTCACGCATCCGGATGTGCGGCGGTATTTCATGACCATTCCCGAGGCGGTGAACCTCATCCTGCAGGCGGGTGGTATCGGTCAGGGCGGCGAGCTCTTCGTTCTCGACATGGGCGAACCCGTTCTGCTGCGAGAGATGGCCGCCGACATGATTCGGTTGTCTGGGCTGGACGAGAACGAAGTGTCGATCATCTTCACAGGCCTGGGGCCAGGTGAGAAGCTCGACGAGCTTCTCTGGGAGCCCGGCGCCGTCGTCAAACCCACGGCCCGCGGTGATGTCAGGTGCGTGATCGAGCCGGCGTTCGCCGCCGGCGACGCGCTCGATGATCTTGTGAATAGATTAGCCGTCGCCGCTGCCTCCGACGACCATGGTCGCATTGTGCGGCTCTTCAACCGATACGTCTCATCCGCGGCTTTGGCCACCAGGCCCAGAATGGCGGGTTCCCGCGCGCCAAGCGTCGTGGTGGGCCTGTCTCGCACCTGACGCTGCCCACCGTCGAATGTTTTCTCTCTCCTCGACAAGCTCCTTTCGCTGTTCGTCCTGCCCCTTGGCATCAGCCTGATTCTCCTGGTGTGGGGACCGGCGAAACGGCATCTTTGACTGATTCTAGCTACTGTCATCGTTCTCATGGCCAGCAGCAACTCCTTCGTTGGTCAGGCGCTCATTCCGGGCTACCGAAGGCTGGGCGGATCGCCGATCCGCGGTCGTCGCCTTGAGTGCCGGGCGCAGTTTGGCGCCGGGACCAGAATCGCGTGCCCATGGTTCGTCCCTTGCGGAGCATCGGAACGCATGTTCCCGGATCCCGTCCAGGACCCGCAGCCGTGCGTGGATTTTGCGATGGCCGTCGTCCTGGAACGGCGAGCGCGCAAGATCGGCGTGGATCGCCGATAGCAGCGGCTTGTCCGACCGCGTGGGTGTCGGACCTCGCCGAGCGCGAGCGCGCCCAGGCCTGGCATGCGCGCTGGAGCCCCGTCGCGTCGCCCGGTGGCCGCATCGCCAAAGGGAGGCGCTGCTCCGCCGACCGGGCAGGCTCGCGTAGCCGCTCGATCTCCATCGACAGTTTCCCAATGTGACGCGTCGCCGCGTCGAGCGCCCCGGCCCGGCGCCGCATCAGACGCCGGCCCGGGTGGTCGCCGTGATCCGAGGCCTGCGCGTCGAGCTGGGCTTGCCGGTCTGGGCCATCGCGCGGGCCGTGGGACGTCCCCGCTCGACCGTGAGTGCCTGGCTGCGCCGCTTGGGCCTCAGCCGGCCGCCGGCCGCGCCAGCGGTCCCCGTGCGCCGCTACGAGTGGCCGCGGCCCGGCGACTTGCTGCATGTTGATATCAAGCCCTTGGCCCGGATCCGCGGCGTCGGCGATCGGATCCACGGCGACCGCCGGCGCACGACGAAGGGGGCCGGCTGGGAGTATGTGCACGTGGCGATCCACGACCAGAGTCGCGCAGCCTACGGCGAGGTCTTGCCCGACCAGCGCGGCGACACCTGCGCGGCCTTCTCACTCGCAGCGCCGCGTGGTTTGCGGGCCGCGCGATCACGGTCCGTCGGGTCATGAGCGACAACGGCAGCGGTTACGTCTCGGTGGTTCCGAGCGGCCTGCCACGCGCTCCCCGTCCGCCACCTCCGGACGCGACCCTACACGCCCCGGACGAATGGCAAGGCGGAACGCTTTATCTAAACGCTGCTCCGCGAATGGGCGTACCTCGTCGCCTATCCGTCCTCGCGGCGTAGCACGCACCAGCTCGGACACTTCTTGCGCTACTACAACCGACGACGACCACCTGCTAGCCTGGACTATCACGCGCCGTATTCGGTTACCGGGTCACGGCGTTTTTCCCTTGTACATTGATCACGAATTTGGCATAACTGTCGCGTGAGCACGCGCCGTGACAACGCCCCGCCGGCCGACGCTGAGCCCGCCGCCCCGCCTGTGGTCGAGGATCTCCAGCGCGAGAACGAGCGCCTGCAGGAGGAGTTGCGCGGCTCGGCGCGGGATCGGGCGCGGTTGCAGCGCACGATCGACCGGCTGCAGGGGCAGTTGGACGCGGCCCGGCGTGCCGGGTTTCGTCAGGCGGCTCCCTTCTCGCGCGGCACTCCGAGACGCGCGCCCCGCCG
>CAUYZA010000433.1:0-2595 GCA_963577225.1 Dehalococcoidia bacterium
CGCGGCTCTACCAGGACTTCGCCGATGTCTTCGTGATCGACAACGAGGACGCCGCCCTGGCCGAGCCGATCGGAGAAGAGACCGGCATGACGTGCCTGGTTACCAACACGATCATGAGCGGCCCGGCCGAGAAGACGGCGCTCGCCCGTGCAACGATCGACGCCCTCACGGCTGCGCGATGACGGCACGATGACGGAGACTCGGCACAGCGTCGAGGCGATCGTGCCGGTGCGCGGCTTGCCCGCTGGCAAGAAGCGTTTGGCCGCCCTGCTCTCAGTCGACCAGCGCAACCGGCTGGTGCGGGCCATGCTGAGCGATGTCGTCGAGACGCTGCGCGCCGCGCCCGCCGTCGACGCGATCAGCATCCTCAGCGCCGACGCGGTCGCCGCGCGCGAAGCGGAGCGCCTGGGCGTCGACTTTTTGCGTCAGCCGGAGGGCGTGGTCGGACTGAATGCGGGGCTTGCTTACGCGCAGGAACAGGTCGCCGGCCGCAGCGACGCCTTGCTGATCGTCCCAGCCGACCTGCCGTTGGTCACGCCGGGCGATGTCGCCAGCCTGATCGCACCGCTCGCGCCCGGTCCGGCCGTCGCGATCGCGCCCTCGCGCGACAACGGCACGAACGGGCTCTTTCTGCGGCCGCCTGCCGCGATCGCCCCGGCCTACGGTCCAGAGTCCGCCTCCCTTCACCAGGAAGCGGCGCGGCGTGCCGGGATCGCGGTGCACCTCGTCGACGAGCCGCGCTGGCGGCTGGATCTTGATACGCCGGAGGACCTGGGTCGACTCTTCGAGATCGCCGCCGAGGGCAGCGCTCGCCATACCCTGGCCTGTCTCAGCCAGGACGACTTCCCACCGCTTCCGCAGAGTTAGGCCCCCGACCTACCGGCAGTCTACTGGCGTGGCAGCCCCAAGCCGCGTGTCGCGATGATGTTGCGCATGACCTCGTTGGCGCCCGCGCCGAAGGTGGGCATCACCGCCGCGCGGTAGCCGCGTTCGAAGCGTCCCTCGGCGGGCGCGAGCGGGTCGTCGGGGGTCAGCTGGCCGTAGAGCCCCAGCATCTTGGTGGCGGCGTTCTGCAGCCGCTGCATGAGCTCCGTGGAGAAGATCTTGACCATGCTGGCCTCATGTTCGGGATGCTCGCCGCGGATCAGGAGTCCCAGGTTGCGGAAAGCCAGCATCTGCAGCACTTCGATCTCAACGCGGAACGTCGCCAGCTTGGTGCGAACGTCGGCGTCATCCGCCGGGCGGCGTCCGTCGTGGCCGGGATCGCGGGCCCACTGAACCAGCGCGTCGAAGACGGATCGCACGCCGGAGACGGTGAAGATGCTGACCCGTTCGAAGTCCAAGGCGTGCGCGGCGTAGTACCAGCCGCGGTTCTCTTCGCCCACCAACGCTGTCGCCGGAATCCGCACGTCCTCGAAATAGACCTCGTTCGTGCGATAGCCCGCCATGGTCCAGATCGGCGTGACGGTGATGCCCTCGCTTTTGACGGGGACGAGGAACATCGAAATGCCGCGATGCTTGGGGGCATCGATGTCGGTGCGCGCGGCCAGCCAGATGTACTCCGCGCGATGCGCGGCGCTGGTGAAGCGCTTGATGCCGTTGAAGACGTAGTCGTCGCCGTCGCGCACGCTGCGCAGGATCAGCGATGCGAGATCCGTGCCGGCGTCGGGTTCCGTGTAGCCCAGGGCGAATTCCACGTCGCCTGTCGCGATCTTGGGCAGGAAGCGCTCCTTCTGCTCGTCAGTGCCGAACTGCATCAGCGTCGGCCCCACCTGCTGGACGGCGACGGTCGCCTTTGGGGCGCCGACGTAGTTGCAGGCCTCCTGAAAGAGGTACTGCGCCTCGAACGATCGTGCCTCGCCGCCGTACTCCTCCGGCCAGGACATGGTCAGCCAGCCGCGGTCGGCCAGCTTGTGGCGGAAGTCGTGCTCTTCCTCGTAGGCGTCCTGCGACTCGGCTACGCGCTGGCGGAGTTCGGGGCTCCAAGCCTCGGCCAGGAACTTCTTGACCTCTGTTTCGAAGGCCAGTGCCTCGTCCGAAAAGCGGATTTCCACGCCAGATCCTTTCAGCTCGCGGGCGCGAAGCGTGACCTCGCGCCCGCCACAGGGTTTCGTCAAGTAGCGCCCAGTCTAGCTGAGCGGGTTTGCCGGGGCGAAGGTTGCTAGTATCGCGGCCTGCGCGAGGCCCCGCCCTACGTCGCTGATCGCCCCGGGCCCGCGCCCTTGTTGGGCGCATTCTGTGCGATCGCGAGGATGATCGGCGGGATGGGAGCTGCGCGTCCGCTTGCGGAGTTGGCAGCGGCCTTCCCCAGTGACTCGTCGTCCGATCCCGGCTGCGTGAAGGCCGCCGACATTCGGGCCCGCCAGATCGCGGGATGGGTGAGGAGGACGAGCGTGACGAGGCCCAGGCAAGTGAAGGCCAGAATCGGGAAGAGGGTTTCCAGCGAGACGGCCTGGCCGACGACGGCCACCGGCAAGGTCAGCGCTTGCGCGACGCCCATGTTGAGCATCAGCAGGCTCATCACGCGCCCCCGTACGGCGTTGGGGGTCAGCGCGGCGATCAGCGACGTCGACGCCACCTGCGAGGTCGCCATGC
>CAUYZA010000434.1:0-2578 GCA_963577225.1 Dehalococcoidia bacterium
AGATGTCCTGAACATCGGTCAGTACGCCCCCCTCGAGGCGACCCCGGGCGAGCGCTACCGTCAGGCTATCTGATCCATCGCGCTCGAACGACTTGGTGTAGGTCAGGTACACGACGCGGTCGTCGTCAGGGTGGACCGCGATGTCCATCAGTCCGGCGCGAAGACTACGCGAGAACACTTCCGGCACGCCCGTGATCTCCCGCTCCAGCAGCCGTCCGTCGCGAATCACGCGCACGGTGCCCCGGTCGCGTTCCGTCACCAGGATGTCGCCGTTGTCCCGGAACGCCATCCCCCATGGATGCGAGAGGCCGGTGGCGATGGGCACGACGCGAATGCTGGCCTCGGCCGTTGGCAGCACTACTTGGTGGTCCAAAGCTGGTAGTGCCGGGACGCCATCACGCGCTTGGGCGGTGGCGGACCCGCCGAACAGGGCCAGGGCGAGTGGGAGCGCCAGCAGACGTCGGGCGCAAGTTGTGTAGCTCATGGCTCCTCCGATTGGGACCATCAACCTACGGCGCACGTCGCGGTGGCGCGCCTGGCCACGCCCCGCTTCCTGCCACGCCACGTTCTCCTTGTCTGCCACTAGCGCGCTTCCTACTGTGCCTGGAGTCTCGATGGGAGAAAAGATGAGCAGCCAACAGAAGTCTCGCCGGTCTTTTCTAATCGATTCGGTTTCCGGCATGGGGGGGGGCTGGGTCGCGGCCAACTACCCCGCCATCCTTGCGGCCGAAGAGTTCGTGCTCGCGGGGGCCGAAGCGGAGGAGCCGGCGCAGAGCGGGGAGGTCTGACGCGTAGCGTGAGCACACCTCCCGAGCTTGAGCCGAAGCTGTGGTTGTCGCTCGAGGGGCGAATCACCAGACGGACGTTTTGGCTCTACTTCGTGGCACCGATCTGGGCCTTCGCGCTGCTGGCCGCCGGTCTGGATTTTGCGATGGGGGCGGCACCCACAAACGCGCTCGCCGAGGCCATTCGCTCCAATTTCGGCGAGGTGGGCCTGGCTGTCAGTGCGTTTTCGGGGCCCGCCTCGAATGTCGCGGCACTCATCTATATATGGCCGGTGACGGTCGGATTCGTGAAGCGCCTCCACGATATCAACTTCTCCGGCTGGTTCTATGCGGCGGTCTTCTCCATCACTGCCGGTTCCTGGGCGTTTTTCTTGATATCCGCTGGATCGGGCTGGTCCATCGCCATCGTGATTTTGGCCTATTTGGCGGTGGTTCCGCTCAGCATCGTGGTGTACGTCGTCAGGGGAACGGCGGGGCCGAACACCTACGGGCCTGATCCACTAGGGCGAAGCGAATCAGGCGATTCGCCGCCCGATCCGTCGTCGGCCCCGACCAGTTGAAGCCCGAAGCCCTCCCGACCCTCAGCGCAGGTCTACGTAGGCGGCCCTCACCCAGCGCTCCGTGCCGGCTCCCGGAGGTGCGAAGCCCTGCGTCGGATTAGCGGCGACGACTTCATCTTCCGACATCCCCTCTGCGATCTGACCGAGCATCCTGTCCCGGATGGTCACGAGCATCGAGCGATATTCGAGCAGATCCGTGCGCGTCGAGAGTTGGCCGTGGCCCGGGATAATCGTCGTATTGTCACTGATCAGACCGGCGACGCCCCACAGGACGTCGATCATCCCGCTGAGCTGACCTCCGTTGGGCCCATCGATGAACGGCAGCCCGTAGCGCACGAAGACGTCACCCGTGTGGATGACGTTTGCATCACGGAAAAACACCACGGCGTCGCCGTCCGTATGTGCCGGTCCGAAGTGCACGATGTCGATCGCGTTGTCGTTGTAGTGGAAGCGAACGGACTCCCCGAACGTGATCTTCGGCAATCCTTCCTTCGAGTAGGCCTCCTGCAGCCGGCCGTTCAGCGAAATGATCTGGCTCGTCTCCATGCGGCGTCGGCTGTTTTCGTGGGCAATGATCCGCGCCCCGGCCCGCCCGAAGTTTTCGTTTCCGTCGGTGTGGTCGTAGTGCCAGTGGCTGTTGACGACGAATTCGACGGGTTTATCGGTCAATTCAGCGATTGCGGCGACGATCTTGTCCGTTAGCGGCGCGAACTGGTCGTCGACGATGAACGTGCCGTCGTCCCCGATCGAGACGCCGATGTTTCCGCCGCTTCCCTGAAGAACATAGATCGACTCCGTCACCTGCAACGTGCGAATCTGGACGTTATCGAAGTTCTGGGCCGAACCCAGCGCGGGGTAGACCAGGAGCCCGCAGACTAGGAGCCCGAGCACGGCAGACGTCGTGCGCTTCATGATCATTTCTCCGGTTCGCACGTGTTCCTTCTCTCTCGCAGGGCAGCATAAGTGCGGCCCACCGGCATTCTGAGCTGCGATCCTAGTTGGCGCCAGGCGCGTGCGTGGTGGTCCGTGCGACTGCTCCTGTGTCTTTGCACTGATCCGAGCCGGCACCGTACGTTGCACACGTAGTACTCGACGGCGCTGATCTTCCCGGCGATGCCCAACTAATCGGCGCACCTAGCTGTCAGGATTATCGACCTCAAGTAGGCGATCCGGACCACGCAACCAAGACGATCATGACCAATGACAAGTGCTTACGCCCATGGCGTCTGTCCT
>CAUYZA010000435.1:0-2576 GCA_963577225.1 Dehalococcoidia bacterium
CGTCCAACGGTGGTGCGATCCGGCTGGCGAGCAGGAAGAGCACGCCAGAGATGGCCGCGCTGATCGCGAACATGACGAGCGCCCAGTCGTAGGAGTTGGTCGCGTCGTAGACCGCGCCGGCCGCCGTAGGCGCCACGACGAGTCCAAGAGCCTGCAGCGTGAAGCTCGCCCCGAGGATTGTCCCATAGCTGGACAGCCCGAAGGAACGCATGAGGACCAGCGGCTCCAGGAGCGGTCCGGCCGCGAAGCCGAGCAGAAATAGCACGATGAAGAGGGCGATGCTCCAAATCGCCCCCCCGCCGACAAGCAGGGCAATCATCGCGGTGCCGAGCAAGAGTGAGAACACCACCGAGGGACCCTCGACGCGGGCGAAGCGGTTCGCATAACGGCCATAGAGCAGCATCGCCACGATTGCCCCGGCGGATGTAAGTGAAACTACGCCTGCCGCCCACGCACCGGAGAGCCCGACGGACTCGTAGTAGGGCACGGCATGCACCATCCAGCCAACCACACCGTAGAAGAACCCCGTGATCGCAAGGGTGAGCACCCAAAACATTCGGGTACGCAGCGCGGCTCCGAGGCTCAACCCCCGGGTGGTGTCTGCCGGAGCCGCGTTCGGTGTCCGCGCCGGCTGGACCTCATCGGCATCGGCGGGCGGCTGATCACGAATGACGAAGAGCGCGAGTGGGACGAAAAGCAGGGTCACGACGATGCCGGCGAAGACGAACGCGCCCTCCCACTCCACGGCTTCGATCACGACCGTCATGATCGGCACCATCACGACGGCGCCGAGCGACATCCCCCCCCCCAGAATCGAGAGAGCGGTCGCACGGCGCCTAACGAACCAGCGCGCCATCAGCACTTGGAAGGGGATATACGCGATCATCTGGCGAACCGCCGCATTGATGGCGAGGAAGACGTACCACTCCCAGAGGTTGGAGACCGTCGCCAGCAGCAAGAACGACAGACCCGTGAGCACGGTTCCGAGCAGCACGAGTCGGCGAACCCCAAACCGATCGGCCGCACGGCCAACCACGGGGGCCACCATCCCGCTGACCAAGAGCGAAACGGAGAATCCCAGCGCCACCTCGGCACGTGCCCAGGCGAACTCATCCTCCAGTGGCTCAACGAAGAGCCCGAACGAGGAGAACACCATTCCCTCGCCAACGGTCATTCCGAGGACTGCGGCAGCGAGGATCCACCAGCCGTGATAGGCCTGTCGCAGTCGGCTATGCCAATTCGGGGACGTGGTCGGCAGGCGCGTGACACGGGGCGGCATCCGACTAGTCTGACGGCTCTGTCGGGTACGTTCCGCTGTTGACTCCGGAGCCAGGGGCACCAGGCCACGAGTGCGTCAAGGTTTGAACGCCTGCCGCCGCCCGACCTCCACCCCCCTCACGCTCCCGTCGAGACCGCTTGGGGCATGCGACCAAATGGTCTCCACCTCGGGCCAGTGTCCCCGAGTTCGGGTGGGATGACGTGCGCCAGCTGACCGCGAACGATGCGGGGGACTGGTACCCAGCCTGGTCCCCCTAACGCGCCCCGATCAGCGTCGCGCGATTGCCATCTGTCTCGCGGAGAGACGGCGGTGATCCGCATGTGCCCATCCTGCAGTGAAACGGGCACCCTTGCCCAACCTATTGAAGCGATGGTCGACGCGCGAGGGGGCGCGGGAGGCTAGCCGCAGTCGAACTCCGCTACTTTGCCGGCCCGGCGAGGCTTCAACTCGCGGCCAAGCCGACGCCCAAACCCATGCCACCGGGAAATGCAGAGCGTGGCTTGGCCGTTACCAGTTCGTGCGACAGCGGCCCCATAGGGTTAAGAAGAGGTCGCGCGGTCCCGACCTCCACACCCCTCACGCCCCGTCGAGACCGCGTGGGGCATGCGACCCCACGGTCTCCACCTCGGGCCGGTGTCCCCGAGTTGGAGTGGGATTTTGTGGCCACGTTGTGGCCAAGGGCCCTGGGAGCGGGTGGGATTCAGTGGGACGCGGAGGGAGGGTGACACCGGAAGCCTCCAATGGCATGGGGCTCGTTGGGAGGTGATGGGAGAGGGTGGGACCCGTGCACCCAAACTTCGGATCTGAGGGTCGGGGGGGTCGAGTCTCTCTGGGAGCGCCACGCAAAACCGCCAAGGCATGGGCGTTGGGGCGCAGGCCGGCCGTCGGCGGTGGCTGTGGTGCTGCAGCAGGTGACCACGAGGAGCGGGCCTCGTGATCACGGATGGGTCCGGCTATCTTCCTTGGGCCCCGGAACCGGGCCACGGGGACTGAAGTCTGAGAAGGGTACGGAGCCGTGCGCATTTTCCCGCTGCTGGTGATGATTCTGGTCGCGGCGGTGGCGAGTTCGGCGGTGGGGGCGCAGCAGCTCGTACGCACGGTCCCGACGAACAGCATCGATGCGGACCTGACCGTTGCGGCCCTCCCCATCCACCTGGAAATCACGTTCGACACGCTGGCCACGGGGGACCAGGCGGGGCTCAAGCGCGTGCTGGCGGCGGCGGGGGTCACGGTGAGCGGGGACGCGAGCGTCGTGCGGGCGAGTGTGCCGACGGCATCGGGGCAGCGGGCGCTGGCA
>CAUYZA010000436.1:0-2543 GCA_963577225.1 Dehalococcoidia bacterium
GGCGAAGGTGCGCCGGAACCACTCGATCGCCCCGCCGGAGAAATACATGCCGCCCATCAGGTAGAAGAACGGGTCCTTGATGGCCACGGCTCCCTGGCCGTAGCCACGCGACAGCACCAGCGGATCGAACTGGGGCGCCCCGGTCGGCAGGTAGAGCGCCTCCGCCGTGCCCATCGAATCGAGCAGGGTGCCCGGCCGCACGGCGCCTGCCGCGATGGCACCGCACACATGATCGTGGCCTCCGGTGCCGACGGCGACCCCCGGCGGCAGGCCGAGCTCGGCCGCGACGTCCCGTCGCACCGTGCCGATAGCCACCCCACTTGCCGTGAGTGGCGCCAACATTGATGGCTCGATATCGACGGCGGCGAGGATCTCCTCCGACCACTCACGACGCCCGAGATCGAGCGCCAGGGTGCGCGAGGCCAGCGAGTAGTCGGTCGCCGCCTCGCCCGAGAGGCGAAACGCGATCCAATCGGCGATGTTGAGCCAACGCACCGTGGCGGCGAACGCCTCGGGCGCGTTGGCCCTGAGCCACAGCAGCTTGCACAGGCCGTACTCCGGCTCAGCGCGCATGCCGGTAATCTCGAAAATCCGCTGCTCCCCCAACTGCTCCCGCATGTGGCGCGCTTCGGCGGCGGCGCGCCCGTCGAACCACGCGATGGCGTTGTGCGTGGGCCGGCCGTTCGCGTCGATCGGCACCGCGGATTCGCCGACGCTGGCGACAGCGATTCCGGCGATCGGCGCGCCAGCCGGCGCCGCGGCAACGACCTGACTCAACGTCGTCGCGGCGGCTTGCCACAGGGCTTCCGGCTCATAATCGACTTGGCCGTTCGCCCGTTTGAGGGACGGCGTCGGCACGGCGGCGCGCGCCACCTCGTTGTAGCGCGCGTCGAACACGAGTGCGCGGACGCTGCCGGTGCCGACGTCGAGGCCGATCAGCAGCGGCGGTTCAGTGTTCTTTTCGCTCAACTAGCGAGGGCGTCAGCGACCAACGCGTGGTCGTGGATGACTGCACGCAACGCCCGCATGACGCGCGCCGGGTCCGGGTTCTGCCAGATGTTGCGGCCGAACACGACGCCGCGGCCACCCGCGGTTACGGAGCCGTGGACGACCTCTAGCGCCGCTTCGAGCGTATCCATCTTCGCCCCGCCGGCGATCAGCACCGGCGCCGGACAGCCGGCCGTCACTTTGCCGAATGTCTCGGGGCTGCCAGTGTAGTAGGTCTTCACGAAGTCGGCGCCGAGTTCGAACGCGATGCGGGACGCCGACGCCATGGCGTCGGCGTCCATGGGGTCGGGAATACCCGGGCAGGGGCACGGCAGGGCTTCGACCATCACCGGCAGGCCATCCGCCGCGCATTCGCTCACCACTCGGCCGACGATCTCGAACGTGGTCGTTTCAACCGGCGCGCCCATGAACGCCATGAGGCAAACACCGTCGACGCCGAGCCGACGCGCGTCTTCGATTGAGTGGTAGAGCTTCCACTCCTCGGCTTTCAGCCATTCGGCGGCAAACACGCTTGGCCCGCCGTCGAGACGCAGAAACGTCGGGATGCGGCCGATCAAGCGGTCGCCATAGTGCTTGACGACGCCGTAGGACGTCATGATCGCATCGGCCCCGTCGAGGATCTTGTCGAGGACCGCGCCGGGATCTTCCAGCCCGGGTGTGACGCCAAGGGTCTGCGCGTGGTCCATGGCGACGACCAGCGCTTTGTCCCCCAGTTTCAGTCTTGCCATCGGATCTCTCCTGCCGGCACGCCCTTCGAGCTTCTCTCAGCCAGCCCGGCGCACCCCGCGAGCCGCCCGTTTGACTCATTAATTCGATCTCGATTATAAGGGCCCATTGTTGGCTACTCTACCGCAGCCGCAGCGGCTATGCCGGCGAGATCGGCCACTATCTCAGCGTACGGCGGGGCAACCCCTGCCGCGGCGCCGCGCCCAGCTGTCTTGAGACGTACGCCTCGGTTGACACGACGTTTGACCGCGGGGGCACAGCGGCCAGTCGGCTCGGCAGATGAGGATGGGCAATGAACAGGCCTCTTTCCAGGATGCTCGGTGCGGCCGCCCTGGCAGGCGTCGCTGTGACGGGGCTGGGCAGCACGGACGCTGCAGCTCAGGACAAGCTCCGGATCGCGCTGATCCCTGGCCTGACGACCGACGTGTTTTACATCACGATGCGCAAGGGTGCCCAGGCAGCGGCCGATAACCTGGGTGTCGAGTTGATCTTCCAGGGCGCGCCAGAGTTCAACCCGACTTCGCTGGTTCCGGCGAGTCCTGGCGAAGTGTGCTCGCAAGCCCTCGATGTCCTTGACGCTAGAGGTGTGCATTGGGAGCGTGGTTGTGGCTGCTACCACGCTGCTACCCATTCACCCGGCCTGAGCGGGCCTCAGCCGTGTCGTCCTCATCGTCGGTCTCGTCGTCATAGCAAGTTAGGTGGGGTGGGGTCGTGTCAGGTAGAGGAGGCTTCGATCTGGAAATCACGTGTAGGGGTAACCCCTCTACCGAGGGTTCGAATCCCTCTCTCTCCGCCACCATTGCCGCATA
>CAUYZA010000437.1:0-2529 GCA_963577225.1 Dehalococcoidia bacterium
TGAGCTGCTAGAGCTGATGCGTCACGCCAATGTGACTGAGGCCTTCCTCGGGATCGAGTCGCCGCGCGTGGAGAGCCTGACCGAGACGCGCAAGATGCAGAACGTGGCGGCGAATCTGGTCGAGGACATCAAGACGATCCAGAGCTACGGCATGGTCACGGTGGCCGGCATGATCGTGGGCTTCGACAACGACGACCTGGCCATCTTCGAGGACCAGTACGAGTTCCTCCAACTGGCCGGCGTGCCGATCGTGATGCTCGGCATCCTGCAAGCGATCCCACGCACACCGCTCTACGAACGGCTGGAGGCCGCCGGTCGCCTGCGCTCCGCCGCGCAGGGCAACAACACGCTCAGCTTTACCAACATCGAACCGGAGCAGATGTCGTACGACGAGTTGATCCACGGATACCGCGAGCTGTTTCAGCGCATCTACACCTGGGAAGCGCTGGGCGACCGCTGGCTCGCGAACGTGGAGCAATGGGGCAAGGCGGACCGTCCGTTCATTCAGAAGCCACTGGGCCGCTTCCGGCCGTTCCTGATCAAACAGACCGCCATGATCTTCAAGTACTACCTGACGGGCGGCAGCGGACATCGGCGCTTTGCGGCGCGCATGATCTGGGGCACCCTGCGGCGAGCGCCCCTCACACTGCATCAAACCGTCTCCTACCTGGCCTACTTCATCCATCTGCGCGAGTACGCCGATCGGGTCGTGGCCAAGGAATACAAATTCGATTACGCCCTCAACGAAGTGAACTTCGCGGCGAGCAACCGCTTCGGCGAGGGTGGCACGATCAACATGGTGCGCCAGGAAAAAGAGCGTCGCCAGATGGTCGAGATCTACGACGCCTACGAGCCCGCAAAACCGGCCTCAGACGAGGGGTAACGCGGCTCGCCGAGAGGCAGCCAACCGGCTTAGACCTGGATCGCCTCTCCGGCGGCCCGAACCGCGGCGCGTGGCCGGGACAGCAGCAGATCGGCGGTTCGCGGTTCCGCGCCATCGGGCGCATATGCGACATCCACGATCGAGAGAAACGCGGAGCTGTACTCGCGGAAGATGCCCTCGAATTCGATCTCGTCTTCGCTGTGTTCGTCGACGATGACCACGACGCGATGACCGATGTGCCGCTCCAGCAGCGGATCGTGCGCCCGCCCCAGAGAGCCCACCATCACCGCGCTGGTCGAACTCGCACGCCCGGCCTGCGCCTTCATTCCGGCGTGCCCAGCGACGGCGCCAGCCGCGTCGGCAAAGGCGTCCTTGAGCGTGTTGAGCCAATTGCGGGCTCTGCGCGCCATCCGTCGATGCAGGCCCGGCCGGTAGGCGTGGCGCAGAGCTCCTTCGCGCTTGTTCAGCTCGGCCGGAGTCAACGCGTCGAGGTAGCGCACCACCTTGTCGATCGAGGCGTATTCATCTCGATAGAGCACGAAGGAGTAACGCTCCGCACCGCCGGCTCCCCGCTGCGCGCTCGCGAATCCGATCTCGATCCCGCTGGACTCGCTGTGGATCCGCCCCTCGAAACGAGCGCCACCGACCAGCAAAAGATCGACGGGGTAGCCATGCCACTGCTTGATGCAAGGGTCGCGCACGCGGGCGGCGACGATCGCGCCGAGCACGGCCGCACCAATGATGATGAACAGCGTGATCAGAAGCGCACTATCGAGCAAACGCCGGTCTCCCTACTCCGCGAACGATTTCCGGGCCGCCGTCACGTTACTCCCAGCCGGTAGGGTCGCCGAAGCGATCGCGGGAGCTGACCGAAGGAACCGGCTTGCGATTGAGCGGGCCAAAACGGCCGCGCGGGTAGCCGAGCGGGACGCAGTAGACGACCTGCATTGATTCCGGGATGGCGAACGCCTCATGCACGCGCTCGTCGACATCGGCGTGCAAAGTCGTGATCGTGCCGCCGACGCCGAGGGCGCGGGCCGCCAACAGCAGATTCTGCACCGACGGGATGACCGAGCCCATCGCGCCCGGTCCGTGTGCCGCGGCCAGCAGCAGGACGATGGCGGGCGACTCGCCGATCTCGTCGGCCAAGCGCATGGCGGAGCGCGCCACATGATCGGTCTCGGGGATGTCTTCGGGGCCGTGGATGCCGGCGTCGCGACGCTTGGCCCACCAGGCCTCGCGGTAGAGCTCGCCCAGCTTCGCCAGCTGCGACGCCTCGGTGATGACGAGGAAGTGCCAGGGCTGGACGTTGCCGCCCGAGGGCGCCTGCGTCGCCGCCTCGATGATGGCGTGCAAGTCGGCGTCGGGGATGGGATCGGACTTGAGGCGGCGAATCGCCCGCATCGAGTAAATCGCGTCGCCCAGAGGCATGCTCAGTCGATCAGCGTGGCTCACGCCATACTCCCTTCGGTGCAGCCCGCCGGCTAGCCAGCGGAATCGAGCGAGACCTTACGCTCGACGAATTTCCAGGCGCCGTCCACCTTGCGCAAGCGATCCTGGTAGAGCCCGGTCACCAGGATGGCACCGTTGTTCGTCACGTCGACCAGGTTGAGGTAACAGGTCGAGGTCGCATCATCGCCATCGCC
>CAUYZA010000438.1:0-2518 GCA_963577225.1 Dehalococcoidia bacterium
ACAGGATCGCTTCCTGGACTTGCTCGCCGCGTTGCTCGAACTCGTGCCGCGCATCGTCGGGCAGCTGACGGAAGACTTCTGGTGGCAGCGGTTGCCCATCTTGCCCCAACGGAATCGGCGCGAAGCCGGCCGCCGTGGCATTGACGGCGAAGCCCTGTTCCTGCGCCGAGCGGTTCAACGCCGCCAAGGCCTCCTCACGACGCGCGTTCATCGGAGCCAGCAGCTCCGCGCTGCGCTCGTGATACTCCTCGCTCTCGAAGACGGCGGGCAGGTCGTTCTCGATCGTGTGCACCAGGCTGGCCATCGCGCGTTGCAACTCATCGCCTTGCGCCGGGTTGAGCCGCACGGCCCGGGGGCGATACGGGTCGGCGAAGTTGTGCAGGTAGACCCAATCATCGGCCGGAGGCTTGCTCAGCGCCCGCTCGTCGACGAGCAGACGGACCGCGGTGTTGCGTCCTGAGCCGCGAGGCCCGGAGGTGGCGATGTTGTAGCCGTCGATCGCCATGTCGAGACCGAAGGCGATCGCATCCAGGGCGCGCATCTGCCCGGCCACCGTCTGCAGTGGATCGATATCGGCGGTCGAGTGCGGAATTTGATCGTCCGCGTACTGCGCGCGCAGCGCCGCAGCGTCAAGTTCCAATCCGTCGCTCGCCATGGACACCCCCCGGCCAACCAGCTTGTGTTGCATGAAGTGTAGAAGCGTCGGCCTCGGGTGCCCACCTGAGTCGTTCGACGCTCCGACGCCTCAACAATCGTCCCTGAGATCTGCGAAAATCACCACCTACCGAGAGGACAGACCGTGCGTGTACTGCTGGCCGATGATCATGCGCTGGTGCGCGGAGGGATCCGGCTCCTGCTGGAGTCCGAGCCGGACATCGAGGTCGTTGGCGAGGCGGAAGACGGCCTTGCCGCCATCGCTTTGACGGAGGAGTTCCAGCCCGACGTGGTCGTGATGGATATCAGCATGCCCAAGATCAATGGGATCGCCGCTACTCGGCGGATCCATCGCGTGCATCCGCGAATCGGCGTCGTGGGCCTGACCATGCACGACAACGAGGCCTACTTCTACGAGTTGTCAAGGCGGGCGGCACCGGCTACGTGCTCAAGGACGCCCCACCGGAAGAGCTGATCGAGGCAGTACGGGCGGCGGCCGCGCAGCGCCCCTATCTCTCACCCACGGTCGCGGCGCAGCTGGTACGCGACCACCGCGATCGAGGCACGCCGCGTGGCGGGGACAAGCTCACCCCTCGCGAGCGCGAGGTGCTGGGGCTCGTCGCGGAGGATTTAACGAATCGCAAGATTGCGGAGCGCCTCGTCGTATCGGTCAAGACGGTTGAGACGCATCGCACCAACGTGATGCAGAAGCTCGATCTGCATGATCGCACGGAACTGGTGAAGTACGCGATCCGCCGCGGGTTGATCAGCCTTGAAGCGGAAGATGAGATTGCGGAGTCATGAGCGACGACGGCGTACCGCCGCAGAACGGATCCGAGACCCCGGACGCTCCGCGAACGCTTGAGCTGCCGTCGGACGAGTCTACGATTCGCGCCATCTGCGAGAGCGCGCTAGCCGTCACGGAACCACTGGAGATCCGCGAAACGCTCGTCCGCATCATGGACGCCGCGCGGCGCATCAGCGGGGCCCGCTACGGGGCATGCGGGGTACGCGCTGAGGGCGAGGGGTTCCTGCATTTCGTCCACTCCGGGATGGATGCCGAAACCGCAGCGCGGCTAGCGCATCCTCCCGAAGGTAAGGGCCTCTTGGGCCTCATCCTGCACGAGGATAGGCCGGTTCGAACGGCGCAGATCAGTTCGCATGACGCCTCTAGCGGGTTCCCGGCCAACCACCCCCCCATGACCTCCTTCCTCGGCCAGCCCGTGATCTATCGAGGCCGCAACGTGGGCAACATCTACCTGACCGACAAGGAGGACGGCACCCCCTTCGACGAGCAGGATGAGCTAGCGCTTGGCGTGCTGGCCGCGTTCGCCGGCGTCGCGATCTCCAACGCGCATCAGTTCCATCAGGTCAACACCGAGCTGGCGGCGCGAGACAGCGAGCTGGACCAAGCCAAACAGACGCTGCAAGCGCTCTCCAGCCGGGTCTTGTGGCTGCTCGAAAGTGAGCGCCGCCTGATTGCACAGGAACTACACGACGGTATCGGCCAGGTGCTGGCCGGCGCATCCTGGCCGCGGACGCGATCGTCTACAAACGCACCGATCCCCTGGAAGGCGCGGAGCGGGTCAGCTCGATGCTGCGCGACGCGGTCAAGGACGTGCGCCGAATCAGCCAGGGGCTACGTCCCACCGTCCTCGACGAGCTGGGGCCGGTTGCGGCGATCCGCGACATCGCCGAGCAGCTCTCGGGCGAGCGGCCGTCTTGGATCAACTTCTCCACCGACGGGGCAGCCTACCGCCTGCCCGAGCCCGTCGAAACCGTCATCTTCCGTGTGGCGCAAGAAGGGCTAACCAACGCCGTGCGTCACAGCGGTTCCTCGCGGATCGAGGCGCGGAAGGCATGC
>CAUYZA010000439.1:0-2507 GCA_963577225.1 Dehalococcoidia bacterium
AGCTGCCGAGCGAGTTGAGGTTGCTCACGATGAACCCCAGCGGATTGTTGACTTCGTGGGCGACGCCAGCGGCCATCTGACCGACCGACGCCATCTTCTCGTTCTGGACTAATTGTGCCTGAGTCTCCTGGAGCGTCTCCAAAGTCTCGCTCAGCTCCTGGTTCGACTCTTCGACTTTCTTCGCCGACGCCGTCAGCTTTTCGGCGTAAGAGTGAATGCTCGCGGCAAGCTGCCGGACTTCGCTGGACCCTCGCGCTTGATCGTGAATCGGGGCGCCGCCAATTTCGCCGTCCCGAGCCGCCTCCGTCAGCCGGGCCAGTGGCCGCACCACGGTCAGCGAAGCCCAGCGCCACACAGCGAAGACGCAAAGGATGTAGCCGAGGCTGAGCGCGATCGCCATCCAGCCTAGCCGCTGGCGCTGCGCTTCGAGGCCGCCCGTCAGGCGCTCGGAGCGTTCTCGCATGTCGATTGCGGTCGTATCGAGGGCCTCGATCAGCCCGCCGGAATTCTCGTCTACCAGCGACGCTAGCGCGCTGAGCCGGCTGTCCCGGTCGATCCCGTCCAGATTGGCTGCCTGCTCGACGAGCCCGTCAATCGCTCTGATCCGTGCCGTGGCCGAGTCGATCTGATCGGCGCTGTGCTGGCCGAGCGCACCGCCGCGCAGCCCGTCGAAGAGGGCGAGAAGACTGCTGGATTGGTCGCGGGCGCCGTTGGCGAGATAGGTCTCGCCCTCGTAGAGCACGAGATCGACGGTCACGAGCCACTGGGCGATCATCGTCTCAAGGTGGGAGATGTCGCGCAGCGCCGCTGAGTTCTGCCCGAGGTCGCTCGTCTGCATATCGAGGTCGCGATATCCGACGGCGAGGGCGCCGGCGAGCGCCAGGCCGCCCAGCGAGCAGACCAGCACGACCACGATTATGTGATGGGCGACGCGCATTGCGCTACTTTGTCCGGCCTTTCTGATGACCAGCGAGGATCAGGACCTCGGTGGCCAGGACCATCGCGCCGTTCGCGCAGGATTCCGTCGTGCTCATCGACCCGCCCACCAGCGCCGTGAACGCGCGCTTCGTCTCTTCGTCGGGCCACGGACCGATGGTATTGATGCCGGTGATGGTGTTCTAGGTGTCTACGGACCACCACTTGGTCAAGCGCTGGCCATCGATGTCGCTGCTCGTGCGGACAACCGTGCCCAGCAATGAATTGTTCCCGCCGCGCACCCGAAGAACGGCGACGTCCGAGCGGTCGATGGCCGAGGAGACGCCTTGCAGCGCCGCTTCGACGGCGGCACGGACGTCAGAGGAGTAGGGGTCGGTGACGGCCTGGACCGATTCCGCGCCCTCGAAGGCGGCAAGCCCCCGGTTGAGGTGCCGGATTTCTTTCAGATCCTCCCCCCAGACCACTTCGTTGGCGGCGAGCGTCTTGGCCCCGCAACGAATGACGACCGCCGCCAGCTTTTCCGCGCCGGCCGGCACTTGAAGAAATGACGGGTTCACTCCGCTATAGTCGCTGTTGAGCATCCCTACCAGATCGCCGACGCCCTTGCCGATGAGCTGGGCGCGGAACTCCTCGGTGTCCAGCAGGCTCTTCGCTCGCTCGCGGCAGCGCTGGAACTTGAAGTCGACGATTCGCATGTCGAGATCGGTTGCCCAGGCAATTTCCACGAGGCCCCATTGGCCGCGCTCGGAGCGCACATGGACGAGACCAATGGGTTTGTTGCCGTCCAGCGCGACATAGAGCGTGTGCCGCCCAAGTTCGGTGAAATGCATCGTGAAGGGCAATCGCTCCGCGATGATTAAGCGGTGTTTCGCGCCCACGGTTCTGACGATCGAACGGTACGAAGTCGCGCCGGGGTAGAGCTCGTACACCTGCCGTACCGGATCGCGCAAGGCGCAGTAGGCTTGAGCCCAAGCCGTCGATGATGCGGCCGCCGCGAGGGCCAGCCAGAGCAGAGAAGTGATTAGTTGTCGCATTGTCCGTGTCATCCTTGTCAGCAATCTAGAGGCGGTATCGAATCTGAATGCTCCCGACGCCGCCGCGCGCGGCGGCTCCGAAAGCTGTGAGTTCCTGGCCGATTTGAGCGCTGAAGGCCCAATGGCCGCCGGGTGCGAAGCGGACGCCGACCAGAGCCGAGCCGGCGTCATCCCATCTGGTGGCGATCACCTGGTTGAAAAAGCGGGTCTGGGTGTAGATGAGCCAGCTTTCGCGAGGGGTGTGCCAGTCGAGTTCCACTAATCCGTTGAACACGCCGGTGCCCGCGTCTCGGCCATAGGAAGCCTCGCCCAGCACCGACCACGGTCCGCGGTGTACTTGGATGTCAGGCCCGAATCGGGTTCGGTGCAGCACCAACCGAGGGGTCCCGGGCCGGGCGATGTCGCCCACAATGTAGGAGAAGCCGGTGACCACCCTCTGATCGCGGGGAGTGCCCACTCGGCCGGCGAGGATGTAAGGATTGCCGGTCGAGAAATACGCGTTCCCGCTGCCGCGGCTGAGGGCGACCTCATATTCCA
>CAUYZA010000440.1:0-2503 GCA_963577225.1 Dehalococcoidia bacterium
AGCGTCGAACTCACGCGGGGGCGCGCCGAGCAGCCGCCAGCCCTGGGAGGGGTTGAGCACGTCGGTGATGCCAAGGACGGCCGCGCAGGGGATGCCGAGATGCAGGGGGCGACGGCGTAAAGGACGGAAATCTCCATGTCGACGCTGAGCATGCCACGCGAACGGAAATCGACGATTTTTTCTTCCTGTTCGCGGAAGATGGCGTCGGTGGTCCAATGCAGTCCGCGATGGGGTTCCTGCCCCTCGGCGGAAACAGCGTCGGAAAGCTGGGCGGCGAGATCGGCATCGGCTCGGGCGGGTTCGTCGGCGGGGAGGTAGTGGTAGGAGGTGCCTTCCTCGCGAATGATGTCGGTGGGAATGACGAGGTGCCCAACTTCGATGGTGGGCTGGAGGCTGCCTGCGGCGCCCACAATGATCAGGCGCTCGGTACCGGCGCTGACCATCTGCTCGAACAGAGAGGCGGCGTGTGGCACGCCCATCGGGAGGCGTCCGACGGCGATCTGGTCATTGGCGGCGAGGCGCCAGTTGCCTTGGTCGGTGTCGACAGGCGTGGGGTCGAGGCCCACAGCAAGAGCGAGTTCGCGGGCCGTCTGCGGAAAGAAGGTGGCGACGCAGGTAGGAGGCAGGCGCAAGGCGTCGCGCGCGAAGCCAAGCTGTCGGGCACGGACGTCGAGCATGTGGTCGGGCGTGATGTGCGGCGTGCCTTCAACGAAAAAGTCGCCGGGCGTGTGCGAGTCGGACATACTCCCAGCTCCTCTCGGGCATCGTACCGACTGGCAGGATTCTCAATTCGCTCCGCGTGGCGAGCAGCTAGCGTGCGCCGGGGAGTTGTATGGCACGCGTCGCATCACTAGACGAAGCCTTCGCGCCGCTGGAGAGCGGTTCGCGCGTCTACATTCACGGCGGCGCCGCCACGCCGACGCCGCTGCTCGAGGGCCTGACGCGGCGCGCCCGCGAGCTGCACGACATCGAAACCGTCTCGCTCCATCTGGACGGCCCCGCGCCACACGTCGCGCCGGAGCTGGAAGGCCACATCCGCCACAATGCGCTCTTCATCGGTCCCAATGTGCGCGAGGCCGTGCAGGCCGGCCGCGCCGACTTCACGCCGGTCTTCCTCTCTGACATTCCAGCGCTGTTCGAAGACGGCGTTTTGCCCATCGACGTCGCCCTGCTTCAGGTTTCGCCGCCGGACGCGCACGGCTTCTGTTCGCTGGGAGTCTCCGTCGACGTCGACGTCGACGTCGCCTTCGCGGCCGCTGCCTCGGCACGACACGTGATCGCGGAGGTGAACCGACAGATGCCGCGCAACCTGGGTGAGTCGTTCGTGGCGCTGGACCGATTCGATTCCTACGTCGAGACGGAGCGTCCGCTGCACGAGTATTCAGCCGGTGCGCTAGGCGATGTCCATCACTCGATCGCGAAACATATCGCGCCCTTGATCGATGACGGCGCGACCCTGCAAATGGGCATCGGCGCCGTGCCCGACGCGATACTGGAGGCGTTGGCCGGGCATCGCAACCTTGGCATCCATACGGAGATGTTCTCCGATCGCGTGGTCGACCTCGTCGAAGCCGGCGTGGTCACCGGCGCGCGTAAGAAACTCCATCGTGGCCTCGTTCGTGATGGGCAGCCGGCGGCTCTACGACTTCATCGACAACAACCCGCTCGTGGCGATGTACCCGTCGCATTACACGAACGACCCGCAAGTGATCGCGCGGCACGAGGAGATGGTGGCGATCAACTCCGCGATCGAAGTTGATCTGACCGGGCAGGTCTGCGCCGACTCGATCGGTCCGCGCTTCTACAGCGGGATTGGCGGGCAGCTCGACTTTGCGCGCGGGGCGGCGCGCGCGCCAGGCGGCGTGCCGATCATCGCACTGCCGGCCACGGCGCAGGGAGGCAGCCGCTCGCGAATCGTCACCGAACTGACACCGGGGGCCGGCGTCGTCACGACGCGGGGTGACGTGTACTTCGTCGCGACGGAGTATGGCGTTGCGGCATTGCACGGCCGTCCCGTGCGCGAGCGCGCGCAGGCCTTGCTCAACGTCGCCGCGCCAGAGTTCCGCGAGGATCTCGCGCGCCAGGCACACGAACTCTACGGATTCCGCCTACGGCCCTGAGTCGTCCGCGGCTTGGCCGCCCCAGTGCGGCCGAACGAAGGCCAAGCCGATCCCGATCGCAAGAAGAACCAGGCCGCCCAGCAGCGACTCCAGGTCCAAGTTGGCCATCAGCACAATGATGCTGACCACGTCCAGAACAGGCAGCACCGGGATCCAAGCCCAGCGTTGTCCCACCAGGGCACACGACAGCGTGACGGGGGAGCGGAACGGACGGACGGCGTCGGGTCTGCTTCGGCGCAGCTCGATGAGCGCGAGGTTGACCAGCACAAACGCGACGAAAAGCGCGAAATTCGTGACATCGGCGATCTGACCGATGTCGCCCCACAACGTGAACAGCGCCGCGACTACACCGACCATGATCAGGCCGACGATCGGCACGTCGC